>NZ_JBEXKC010000025.1:0-98135 GCF_040609475.1 Streptomyces sp. NPDC004667
TGAAGACTGGCGACCTGCTTCAGCAGCCGCCCCAGCAGATCCGGCGGAACCACCCCGGCCCCACGGCACACCGACGTCACCACCTGCACCAGACGCTCCGGCGTCGCCTCCGCCCGCCGCAGCAGACCCGCCACCCCCGCCTCCGCCGCCGCGACCACACCCTCCTCATCGAGACTGCTGGCCACGATCACGGTCCGCTCCACACGCGACGCACGCATCGTGCGCAACAACTGGAGCGCCGCGGCATCGACGCGCTCCACGGCCAGCAGACCGACCGTCCGGTGGTCGACCACGCTCTCCTCCACGACCCGCAGTTCGGGACGATGGCGGATCGAGGCGACGAGCCCCGCCTGGGACAGGGGGTCCGACGCCTTGATGTGGACGGAGATGGGCTCGGGCATGAATGGCTCCTCACGTAACGGTCGGGTCGGGACGCCCCCCGGCCCCCGGGTCCCGCACGCGCGTGATCGCCGGTCCGAAGACGAAACGGTTCGGCGGTCGACCGGCGGTGGGATTGGGAAGCTCGTTCCCGAAGAGGCACCACCAGTCTCACCCCCGCTGCCCTAACGGTGGGTTAGCGGAACGGCTGGGCAGTCTCAAAATCCGGCGGGCCCGGCCCGATGGCGCACGCCGGTGCCCCTCGCGGACGAACGGGAGCCCCTGATCGGAGGGACGAGGTTCCCCCGGCCTCTCACACCATCGGCGAGCTGCGGCCCGCGGTGCGGGTGCCCAGACTGGAGGCAGGATCACCGGTCGGCGGCCCTGGGCGTCCACGGCCATCCGTGGGCCCGGTCTCCACGTCGGGTGCAGCGGGGTGCGCACACGGAGCCGAGTGCCGACGGAGGCGGCCGGCCGGTGATCCTCCACCACGGTGTGCCGACGGCGCTCCGCAGGTACCGGCGCGGACGGAGCGGCGACGACCCGGCGCGGACACACCGGCACGCGTGCCGGATCCGCGCCCGCCCTCCCCGACGTCCGCGCGGTGCGGCGGTCCCGCGGCCACCCGCCCCCAATCCGGAGCTGCCGTGTCCACACCTTTCCGTAACCGCCGCCGGTCCGCCGTCGCCGCCATGTCGCGCCGGGCGGGCCGTGTCCCGTTCCTGGGCCGGCTGAGCGTCCCCACGCGCATGCTCGCCGTCCTCGTGATCCCCCTGATCGCCGCGGTCGTCCTCGCCGGCCTGCGGGTCAGTGACGCCTCCGCCCAGGGAGACCAGTACGACCGGCTCCACCGCATCGCGCAGCTGAGCCAGTCGGGCTCCTCCCTGATCAACAACCTCCAGCAGGAACGTGACCTGCTCATCGACCCGCAGGCCCAGGCAGCGAACGGGAACGGAGCGCTCCAGAACCAGGAGGAGCGGACGTCCGGAGCGGCCGAGGCCTTCCTGGCCGCCGCCCGGAAGATCCCCTCCTCCACGCGCCTGGACCAGCACATCCAGGCCATCCAGGCCGCGGTGGGCACCCTGCCCGGACTGCGCCAGCAGGGCGGCAAGATCAGTGCCGCCCAGCTGAACTCCGCCTACCTGCGCGTGCTGCTGCCGATCATCGGCATCAACAACGAGCTCGGGGGCGACCTCGACCAGTCGTACTCCCCCGGCTGGGCCACGTACACCCTGGCCCTGGACACCGCCATGACCTGGAGCGAACGGGCGCTGATCTCCGACACGGCCAAGAGCGGCAACCTGACCAACGAGCAGCGGGCGGCGCTGCTGTCCTCCGCCCGCCTCCAGGACATGGCGCAGCAGGAGTTCCGTCTCAACGCCATGCAGGGCGACGTCGCGGCCTACGACCAGCTGGTCAACGGGAGCAACGTGGCGGCCGCCAACGAGGCCATGAAGGCCCTCGGCGAGGCGAACTCCGCCAAGCTCGCGAACAACACCCTGCCCAACGACTGGTACCAGGCCTTCACCACGAAGATCAACGGGCTGAACCAGCTCCAGACCACCGTGGGCCAGCGACTGGTCAACGACTTCGCGCAGAGCAGGCAGCAGGCGCAGGACCAGGCCAGGAACGACCTCCTCGTCGCGGCCCTGATCCTGGCCACCGCCCTGCTGCTCGCCTTCTTCGTCTCCCGTTCCATCCTGCGCGGTCTGCGCGAGCTGGAGTCCTCGGCGGTCGACGTGGCCGAGACCAGGCTGCCGGCCGCGATGAAGGCCCTGACCTCCGGCCGCGGCAACGGGGCCGAGCTCCGGGTGGCGTCGGTCGCCGTCAGCGGGGACGACGAGTTCGCCGCCGTGGGACGGGCCGTGGACCAGCTGCACCGCGAGGCGGTACGGCTGGCGGCCGGCCAGGCCAGGCTGCGCGAGAACGTCAGCGCGATCTTCCGGAACCTCTCGCACCGCAACCAGTCGCTGATCCAGCGACAGCTGGGCCTGATCACCGATCTGGAACGGGAGGAGCCCGACCCCCAGCAGCTGGCGCGCCTGTTCCAGCTCGACCACCTCGCGACGCGGATGCGCCGCAACAGCGAGAACCTCCTGGTACTGGCCGGCGCCGAGCTCGGTTCCCGGTCCGCCGGTCCGATGCTCGTGCACGACGCGGTGCGTTCGGCCATCTCGGAGGTGGAGCAGTACGAACGGATCGCGGTGCACGGACTGCCCGAGACCGAGCTGACGGGCGACGCGGTCCGTGACGTGGTCCACCTGCTCGCGGAACTCCTGGAGAACGCGGTGTCGTTCTCCAGCCCGCACTCGGACGTCACGGTCGACGGCCAGCAGCTGCCGGACCAGCGCCTGGTCCTGGAGATCTGCGACCGCGGCATCGGCATGAGCACGGATCAGCTCGTGCAGGCCAACGGCCTGCTGAAGGACGGGCTCTCACTGGACGTCAGCATCTCCGAGCAGCTCGGCCTCTACGTGGTGGGCACCCTCGCGCGGCGCCACGGCATCGAGGTGGTCCTGCGCAACGCGACCCCGGGCATCTCCACCCTGGTGATCCTCCCGCAGGACCTCCTGCACACGTCCGGCCGGGCCCCGGCGCCGCCGGTCTCCGAGACCGGACCCCTCTCCCGTCCGGGTCCCGGGGCCACGCCCCACGCCCCGGCCCTGGAAGGCCCCGCACGGTCCGCCGGGAACGGTCCGGGCCCGGTGTCCGAGGGCCAGGAGGCTCCGCGTCCGGCCCTCGAACCCGTTCCCCAGGGCCCCGCCGCTCCCCCGGCGCCGCCGGTTCAGCCGGTGCCCCCCGTGCCGCCGGTCGCGAACAACGACCCGGCGACCGTCACCCTGCCCGCGGTCTCGGTGCCCCTCACCGGACCGGGCGGGAGCTGGGCGGGCCCGACCGGCGGCGCGCCGGACGCGGCCGACACCAGGCGCCACCACACCGGACCGGCCCCCGCACCGCTGCCGAACCGGACGGAACCGGAAACCGGCGGCGACCTGCCCCAGCGGGTCCCGCGCGCCCACCTGCTGCCCGGAGCGGTCGAGCAGGCGCCCGAGGGCGGGAACCCGCGCGACCCGGACCAGATCCGTTCGCGGCTGAGCGGATTCCAGAGCAGCGCCGACCGGACGACGGAAGGGGAACCGGGCCGTGGCTGACCCCACCGCTGCCGCGCAGGGCGAACTGGACTGGCTCATCACCCGGTTCGCCGCGGAGAACCCACAGATCGAACAGGCTGCCGTCGTCTCCAGCGACGGTGTCCTCCTCGCCCACAGCGCCCGCACGCAGGACACCGAGGGCGAGCGGCTGGCCGCGGTGTCCTGCGGCATCGCGGCCCTGGCCGTGAGCTGCTCCGACATCGCCCGGGGCGGCGGCGTGCGCCGCACGCTGGTGGACCTGGAACGCGGCTGTCTGCTCCTGTGCCACCTCAGCGAGGGCGCGGTCCTGGCCGTCCACGCGGCCGACGGCTGCGACCTGTCCCTGCTGACCTACCAGACCACGCGGCTGGCCCGCCGGGCCGGGGCCGCGCTGACCCCGGCCCCGCGGGGCGGGGCGTACACCCGGTCCGCGGACCACTACCGGCCGGGGACGAGCCGGTGAACGGCGGGGCGGGAACCGGGCCCGGGCACTCCGCGGTGCCGGAGGAGTTCCCGATCGGGCCGCGTCCCTACGCGGTGACCCGAGGCCGCACCCGGTCCTCCTTCCACCTCGGCGTCGAGGTGCTCGTCACCGCGCTCGCGCCCCCGCAGGGCGGCGGTCAGGGGTATCCCTCGCAGGCGTCCGCCGCGCTCTCCCCGGAGCACCGGACGATCCACCGGCTCTGCCACAGCCCCTTGTCGGTGGCGGAGCTCGCGGCGCTCTCCCACGTACCGCTCGGAGTCGCGCGGATCCTGATCGCGGACCTGGCCGAGGCCGGACTGGTACACGTACAGTCCGGCCAGTCCACGCCCGGGGGGCAGCCGGACATGAGGCTGCTGGAGAGGGTGCTCGGTGGACTGCGCAGCCTCTGACCGACCGGCCCCCGCGGGCGGCGGGCCGACCTCGGCGAAGATCATCGTCGCGGGCGGGTTCGGTGCGGGCAAGACCACCACGATCGGGGCGGTCAGCGACATCGACCCGCTGCGGACCGAGGCCCGGCTGACGGCGGCCTCCCGCGGTGTGGACGACACCTCCCACGTGCGGCAGAAGTCGACCACCACGGTGGCCATGGACTTCGGCCGGGTCTCACTGCCCGGGGACCTCCTGCTCTATCTCTTCGGCACCCCGGGACAGGACCGCTTCTGGTTCATGTGGGACGACCTCAGCCGTGGCGCGGTCGGCGCGGTGGTCGTCGTCGACACCCGGCGGCTGTCCGACTGCTTCGCCGCGGTGGACTACTTCGAGGCGCGCGGGCTGCCCTTCGTGGTGGCGCTGAACGCCTTCGACGGCACCAGTCCGCACACGCGGGAACAGGTCCGGCAGGCACTGGGGCTGCCCCCCGACGTACCGGTGCTCACCTGTGACGCCCGCCGCCGCGAGGAGGTGGTACCGGTACTGATCAGCCTGGTGGAGCACGCCCTGATGCTGCGCTGCCGGGTCGGCTCGGGATGACCGGACGGTGGTCGCGCCCTCCCTCCCGGCCCTCGGGCCCCTCACTCGTGCGGGACCGGCAGCCGTACGGTGATGACGGTGCCGACCGGGGTGTTGGGGCGGACGGTGAGGGTCCCGCCGACCTCGTGCAGCCGCAGTTTCTGGGAGGCGATGCCGATGTGCCCCTGGGCCGCCCGCTGCTCCAGCACACCCTGCGCAAGACCCGCGCCGTCATCGGCGACCGTCAGCCGGGCCTCGGAGCCGTCCAGCTCGAAACGGATCACCAGGTGCTCGGCATCCGCGTGTTTGACCACGTTGGACACGAACTCCCGGGCACAGTTGTAGAGCAGCTGGTCCGCCTCGTACCCCGCCGAGCGGGCGGTGCAGACCACCTCCGTGGCGATCTTGCCCCGGCTGCCGGCCCGCTGGGCCAGCTCGTGCAGCGCCTGCTGCAGGCCACCGCGTTCCAGTACGAAGGGGTGCAGTTCGGTGACCGCGGACCGCAGTTGCCGGGCCGCGTCCCGCAGTGCCTCGTCCGCGCGTTCCAGGGCCTCGTGCGGCACCGATTCGGCGACCTCGTCCACATCGAGCCGCGCCGCGAGCACGCTCTGCAGCGGACCGTCGTGCAGCGACTCCGCCATGTCCCGGCGTTCCCGCTCCGCGATGGACAGGTTCGCCGCGAGCATCACCGCACGGCGGTGCGCGAGGTCGGCGATCTGCCGGACCCTCGACTGCTGGATCAGCGACAGGGCCACCGCCGCGAAGCTGACCATGGCCAGGGACAGGCTGTGCCCGAAGGTGAAGTGCAGGTCGGGCTCGGCGTGCGCGTGCCCCACACCGGAGGCGACGCAGAAGAAGACGGTGGCGGCCCCGCCGGTGACCGCGGTGACCGCCGGGCGCAGCTGGAAGGCGGACAGGAGCGTGACCAGCATCAGCCAGTCCGAGGTGAAGGGGTTGTCCCAGTTGGGGTCGCTGTAGGTACCCGAGACTCCGAGCAGCAGGGCGAACGCGGGCAGGTCCACCATCGGCACGGCCCAGGCCACGTGCGGGAGGGGGCCCTGGCGCCAGGCGTAGACCAGCATCACCACGGAGTAGCAGGCGTACAGGGTCATGATGATCCCGGTCGCGTGCTGGTTCACCCGTGGGGGGAAGAGCAGGAACTCCGTGCTCGCGGCGAGCATGAGGCCCATGCGCAGGGCCGCCTGCCGGTGCAGGGCGAGCCACTGGTGCGCGACGAGCAGATCGCTGATGGCGTCCTGGGAATCGCGCAGGTCCATGTCGACCTCGGTCTGGAACATGGCACGCGCCTTCTGCCGGAAACCCACACCGGTTCCGGCGGGTCCGGTGGGCCCCGCTCCCCTCCCACCGTCACCCGGAGGTGTCCGCGTCGTCTCGTGCACGTCGTCGAGTATGGCCGAGCGGGACCCGCTTCGGACGATGGCCCACGCCCGTGCCGACGGCGGATTTCCACCCTCACTGGGTCCGGTCGGATGACCCGGGGCGGCGCGGCGGCCCGGGAGGCTGGAAGCGGCGACGGACCCGGCCCCACGGCCGGCCCCTCCGCGTCACGGCCAGAACCCGCCCTCCGAGGAGATACCAGGACCCCATGTCTGCTCGCTTCAGCCTCCCCATGTTCGTCCCGCCCACCGACGGCATCGGTGTACTGCCCTGCGCGGAGCCCGGTGTCGATCCCGACAAGGTCTTCTTCAGCGACACCAGCAACCCCGTGTCGATCCGGACCGCGCTGCGGATGTGCGCACGGTGCCCGGTGCGCGACGCCTGCCAGGAACACGCCCGTGAACAGAGGGAGTGGGGCATCTGGGGCGGCGAGCCCGAATCCGCCCGGGAGGCACCCCCTGCAGCCCGTTCCGCCGCCCGCCGCCGGGCGGCGGCGCTGCGGGCCGCCCGGGCGAAGCAGCCGACCGGGACCCGGTGCGGCGACCACGGGAACTGCTGACGCCCGGCGGTCGGCCGCCCGCGTGTCCGGGTGGCGGAGCGGGCACGCGGTCCCGCGGCGGCACCGAACGGCCCGTGTGCCCGAACCCGGGTCGCTACGGTCGCTGAGCGGCTCCGCGCTGACGGCCGGGCGGCCGTCCTTCCGTGGCGGCCGGGCCGGTACCCGGCGTGGCCGTGCGGACAACGGTGGGCCCTCTATCCCGGGCGGACGGCACCGGTGTAGCCGCTGCCCGCCACGTCCCTCAGGACCACGCCCTTGCTGGGGTTCTGCGCACCGACGAACTTCCCGCCGCCGACGTACACGGCCACGTGGTAGGCACTTCCCTTGGCCCCCCAGTACAGGATGTCGCCCGGCCTCAGCTCCCCCCGGACCTCGGGGTAGGCCTTCGACTGGGCCTGGGAGGTACGCGGCACCGAGATGCCCGCCGCCCGGTACGCCGCCTGGACCAGACCGGAGCAGTCGAAGGCGCTCCCGGAGGAGGCACCGTAGACGTAGGCCGAGCCGACCTTCCCGCGGGCGAAGTCGGCGACGATGTTCTGCCCCTTCGCGGGCAGTTTCGACGTGGCCGATCCGGATCCGGTGCCGGTGCCGGTGCCGGTGCCGGTGCCGGTGCCCGACCCCGAGTCGGCCTTCCTCTGCGCGGTTTGCTTCGCCGCCGCCTTCCTGGACGCTTCCCGCTTCGCGGCGGCGGCCTTGCGCGCCTCCTGGTCGGCGGCGGCCTTCTTGCGGTCGGCCTCCTGCTGGGCGGCCGCCTTCTCGGACTTGGCCTGGGAGGCCGCCCAGGCGGAGGCGCGGTCCTCCTCGCCTTGGAGTTCGAACCGCATCGCCGCGTGGTGCAGTCCTTCGGCCGCCGTGGCCGTGTCCGGGGGGCCGGAGGGGGCGATGAACCCCGAAGGGACCATGGGCAGTTCTTGGGTGTTGCTGGACTGCTCCGACAGTTCGGCCGCCCCGGCGGGTGTCGCGGCGATGACGGAGCCGAAGATGCCGGTGGCGATCCCGAGGTTCACGGCGCTGGTCCGCGCCCGCCCCTGGGGGGGTTTTCGGTGCCGGGGGGGTCCGCCGGCAGTACGGGTAGGGACAGTGTGAAGAGACATGAACTACCCCTATCGGGCGGGGGAGCGGCCTTTCAAGGATTTGTGGTCGGCTCTCCCCTTGACCGACCCGTTCAGGCAGGACACCTGCCCTTTGGTCCTGGCCCCGGGGCGGTGAAGCCCTGGTCGGCGAGGGACCTGCAGTGGCCCGGCCGATCCTCCGTTCCGGGGATCCCTCGCACGTCACGGGGCACGGAGGATGGACAGGGACGGAGGCGAGCGCGTCCGGCGGCCCGAGGAGAGCACACCCATGGCACCAGAGGAGTTCGTGTCCCTCACGGACATCGACCCCACGATCCGCACCGACATCCGCTTCGCCACGGCGAACAACTTCGTGGGCACACCCCTGAACGGCTACACCAGCCCGCTCTGCCTCCTGACCCGGACGGCGGCACAGGGCCTGTCGCGGGCGCAGGCCGCGCTCTCGGCCACCGGCCACGCCCTCCTGGTGCTGGACGGCTACCGTCCGACCCGGGCCGTCGCCCACGTCACACGGTGGGCCCGGGATCCCGACGACCAGCGGATGAAGAGCGAGTTCTTCCCGCACACGGCCAAAGAACGGCTGTTCACGGACGGCTACCTCTACGAATGGTCCGGCCACAGCCGGGGCAGCACCGTCGACGTCACCCTCGTGACCTCCGAGGGCGCCCAGCTCGACATGGGTACTCCGTACGGTCGCTTCGACGCCCGCTCGCGTACGGTCCACCCGCAGATCCGCGGGGCGCAGCGCCTCCACCGGGCCCTCCTCAAGGACACCATGGAACGGGCCGGGTTCGTCAACAGCTCGGCGGAATGGTGGCACTACACCTTCGGCGCGGAACCGTTCCCCGACGTCTACTTCGACTTCCCCGTCTCGGCGGAATCACTGCACCGGACCGCAGGCCGCGCCCCCGGAGCCTCGCCGGTCATACCGGCACAACGCTCCGGAGACTAGGCCGCCCCGCCGCGTCCGGCCGCCACAACCACTCTTCCGAAGGAGAACGACATGGCCACCCTGAGCGACGAGGAAGTCAACCGGCTCCTGATCGCCCTCCGCCCGCTGCGCCTGATCGTGACGGGTGGGGGAACGAGTGGCGGCGCCTGTTCGGCGCCGGCCGTCGCACGCGCCGCCGAGCGGCGGCTCGGCGACCTCGGCATAGGCCTGGAGGTCTTGTGGATCGGATCCGACGGGGGCCCGGAGGAGCTGATCGCGTCCGAGGAGGGCATCGCGTTCCACGCGGTGGCCTGCGGCGCGTTCCGCCGTGAGCGCACCACGGTGGAGAGGACCCCCGCGAACCCCGCCAAGACCCTGCTCGGGCTGCCGCGGGCCGTGGCACAGGCCCGGTCCGCCGTCGCACGGTTCCGCCCGGACGTCGTCCTGTCGGCCGGAGGGGACGCGGCCGTACCGGTGGGCGTCGCCGCACGGCTGTGCGGGCGCCCGCTGGTCGTCCACGAGGAGACCGGCCGCCCCGGACCCGCGGAACGTGTCCTGGCGGGAGTGGCCACGCGGGTCAGCGTCCCGGAGCCCGCGACGCCGGAGGACGAAGCCACGGGCGGCGGCCCGGGGACGGTGCGGTCCCCTCTCCTCCGGAACGCCGACGCGTGCCCGTCGACGAGCCGCCATCCACGGGAACCCGACCGGCAGAGGGCGGCCCAGGACCTGGCCGACCTGCTCCTGCGCACGATGCGACCGGATCCGGGCAGGCTCCCGCTCGAACTCTTCTAGACCACCTCGTGGTCGGTTTCGGGGTCCGGTTCGCCGGCCTTTCTGGACCCGCACCGCACACGGCTGCGGCTCTCCGGGGACCGTCAGGGGACGGCGGGCCCGTCCAGATAGCGGCCGTCCTTGTCGTACGGCCACGCGTTGGACACGCACCCCTTGAGGCCGTCGATCTGCTGCATCATCGCCGGTGCGGGACGGCCTGCTCCCGGGCAGGTCAGGTGCCCCTTGCCCAGCCAGTGCCCGATCTCGTGATTCACGATCAGGGCGCGGTACTCTCCGGGCGGGCCGTCGAAGCGGGGGGAACCCAGCTGCCACCGCTTGAGGTTGATCACTACGTCGGGGCCCGTGCGGCAGTTGACCTCGCCCACGTGTTCCGGCTTGCTCACCGCGCACAGCCGGTCCGTGGTGGCCGGGGTGGCGATGCGGAACACCACCTCGGCATCCTGTCCGGTGACCTGCCGGAAGCGGGCACCGGTGCGGAGCCACCCGCGCGGATCGTCGAGGATCGCGGCGATCTGCCGCGCCGCGTCCCCCGCGTCCACGCCGCTCCCGTCTTCGATGTCGACCCGGTAGGTGGTTCCGGACCGGGACCCGGTCGGGGTGAGCGGTGCCGTGGTGAAGGTGCCGGGACCGGAGGTCGGAACGACGGATGGCTCGGGACTGGCCGATCCCGGCTGCGGTGTGCCCGTGGACTGCCCGGACTCGGAGGCATACGTGGACCCCGCGGACGGAACCGTCCCGGTGTTCCGGGCAGGGCCGGACATCAGCTGGAGGATCACCAATGCTGCCGCGGTGACCGCGGAAACGGACACCGCCGTGCGTATGCGGGCCCGCCGTCTGCGTCTCCGGCGTGCGGACAGGCGGGACAAGTGACTCCGATCGGCTCGGTCCGCGGGGGCTGGAGGGGACGCCGGCGGTACTACCGCTTGGAGATCACGACGTCCGTGACGTCCGTGCCGTTGCCGCTGCCGGAGCCGATGGAGCTCTTGCAGTTGTATTCATCGGCCTTGGGGCCCGAGATCTCGCACTGGAGGGCAGTCTCGGTGGAGTCCTGGGAAAGCTTCACCGTCGCACCGTCCCCGATCTTCCACGTCGTTGTGGTCTTCATCGCCGCTTCAGGGAATTTCACTACGTTCAGGTAGGAGTAAGGGGAACCGTTCGCCACGGTGTCGCCCGTCTTCGGAAGACGATGTCCTCCATCGGAGCTGAAGGCAGCACTGTCAAGCGTCGAGAACGCGAGCAGGGACATGCCCTCGCCAGAACCGTTGATGACATTGGTCACCACGCGCTGCCCATCGGAACGGGCGGCGGTCTCCTTACCGAACGAATCCGACTCGGCAAGGGTGGGCACCGACTTCCCCGCGGTATCCGGTGTCTTCGCGCCGCCTGTTTGGGCCTGGGCCAGCGTCGCCGTGCCTGCGGTGATTGCGGCTGCCGCGGCGACCGCGGCGACAACGCCGATGATCTTACGCATGAAAAAACTCGTCCCTTCCGGTGGCGCCTCGCCGATCTGCATTGCACGAGGCGGTTGTGTCGCTTCCATTGAGCAATGGGTTCGGTTCCCATGAAAGGCCTTACGGGCAGCCCTGAGGGACACACATCAACCGGCTCCGCTCGCTGTCGGCGGATGCTCCGCAACCTGATGCGGCTGCCCGCCGGTCGACGGACCATCACCCCCCGCCTCGGCCGTTCGGGGGATCCCCAAGCCACGTCGGCAGATCGAACCTGTGAGTGCAACGCCCTGCCGGGCGGACGACGGAGCACACCTCCCGGGACGCTCCGTCTTGCCCGCCGTCCGCCCGTACCGGGACGGCCCCGTCTTCACGCGCCTTCGGGAAGCGTCAGGTGACCACGGATCGGTAGCCTCATGAACAGTCAGACACCCGTCGTATCGCCGCCTTCCCGGCGGAAGGCCGACGGGGTGGGGCCTGCGACCCCCGCCGATGCCCGTCCCACTTCTCTGACGTGCGGTATCGAGGAGGAGTACCTCCTGGTCGACGCCGTCACGCTCCAACCGGCCCCCGTGGCAACCGAGGTACGCGAGATCGCGGCCGCGGAGGGCCTGGAGACGCAGGCCGAGGGCACGCTCCACCAGGTGGAGGTCGCCACGGCCGCCGCAGGCAGTGTCCTCGAACTCCGCGACGAACTCCTTCGGGCCCGCGGCATCCTCACGCGCGCCGCCGCCGCCCTCGGCTGCCGGCTCGTCGCGGCGGCCGGCCCCGTGCTCCCGCCGGCCGAACCGCTCCGGATGAACTTCGACCCTCCCAGGCGCCGGAACCGGATCGAGAGGTTCGGGCTCCTGAGCGAGAACCTGGTCAGCTGCGGGCGGCACGTCCACGTGGGCACCCTCAGCCGTGCCCGCGCGGTAGCGGCGTCGAACACCATCAGGCAGTGGATCCCGACCCTGATCGCGCTGAGCGCCAACTCGCCCTTCTGGAAGGGCCACGACACGGGCCACGCCACCTGGCGGACCGTGGCCTGGTCATCCTGGCCGTCGGCGGGCCTCCCCCCGCACCTCACCTCCGTCGACCACTACGAGCAGTGCGTGCGCACCCTCATAGGATCCGGTGCCGCGCTCGACGCGAAGATGGTCTATTGGGACGTGCGTCCCGGCACCGGCTGGCCCACGGTCGAGACGAGGGCGCTCGACGTGTCGGCGAACCTGGGCCTCTCTGCGGCTCTGGCAGCGCTGTGCCGGGCCCTGGTCGCATCGTCCCTGCGGCAGGAGGCCGACGGCGCGCGGCATCCGACGTATCCGGAAGAGCTGCTGAGGCTCGCCCGATGGCGTGCCTGCCGCGATGGGCTGGAAGGGTATGCGCTCGACCCGCGGAACGGACTGGAGACACCCGCCCTGGCGCTGGTGGACGCCTTGGTCGACCATCTCGCGGAACCCCTCGCCTCCACCGGGGACCTCGACCACGTCGTCGCGACCGTGGAGCGGCTGCGCCGACATGGTTCGGGTGCCGCCCGGCAGCGTGCCGCGTTCGCACGGCGCGGGCGGCTGGAGGACGTCGTGCGCCTGCTGGCGGACGAGACCGAGCACGGCTCCGCCTGATCCGCCGGGCCGGCGCCTCCCGCTCGGGCCCCGCGATCGCTCCGTTTCCACGTACGCGCGCCCGCTCGCTCGCGTCCCCGCCCACCGTGCCCGTACACGGCCGCCCGGATGCCGGCCGAGCACGGAACGGGGCGCCCGGCCATCGCCCTCCGTGCGCGTCCGGTTCACCACCGTGTTCGGGCGCGGCCGATCGGAGGGGTCCGATGGGCCCCTGACGGGGGGACCCGGCTTGCGGCCCGGTCCTACGACCGGCCCTTTGGCGATGTGACCCAGATCACAACACTTCGGTCCCTACTACCCGCACCCGTACGGGCGCGGCGTGTCCGGCGCGGGCCCCCCGACGAGCGGTGACACCGCCACGGGGGACCTGCTCCGCCTCATCGGGAGGCCCGTGCCACTACCGCGCCTCGTAGTCCACGGCACGTTGCCACCACGGCCGGGCCCGCCCAGGGTGGACGAAGCCGCGGCGATACGGAACCGATCCGGATCCCCGCCACAGCGGCTCCCCCGTCCCCCTACGAAGGACCCACCATGTTCCGTGCACTGATCCGCCCCACCACCCGCGCCAAGGCGACTGCCGGCACCCTCGCCGCGCTCTGCGCCGTGGGCGGCGTCCTCGCCGCCACTCCCGCCCATGCCGCCGCGGTCAAGCCCACCGCCCCGGTCACGCGGATCCACACGGAGCTCACGGCCCTGGCCACCAACGCCCCCGAGTCCGCTCCGGCCGTCGGCGGCCTGCACACCTGGATCGACAAGTCGCTCGCCATCATGGCCCGGCACGACATCCCCGGGTCGTATTCCGGCATCGAGCGCAACATCATGCGGGAGTCCTCCGGCAACAGCACGGCCGTGAACGAGACGGACTCGAACGCCGCGGCCGGCACGCCGTCCGAAGGGCTGCTCCAGATCATCGGCCCCACGTTCGACGCGTACCACGTGGCCGGCACCAGCACGAGCGCGTTCAACCCCGTCGCCAACATCGTCGCCGCCTGCAACTACGCGGCACACCGCTACGGTTCGATCGACAACGTCCACGGCGCCTACTGAACCGCCGGCACCGGGCGGAGCGCACTCCCCCGGCCACTCCCCCGATCCGCTGTTGTCCGCCCGCTCGTCGCGCGGAAAAACTGAACCACCCCTGTCGAGGAGTCTGATCACCATGGAAAAGCCGTACGCACCCCGGACCCGCACGTACCTCCCCGCCGCCCCCGGCCACGGATCCGGTCACGCCCGGACCCGCGCGGAAACCCGTCGCAACGCCGTCGACGACGCCTACGAGTTCATCCTCGACTCCTACGACCGGACACCGGCCCAACCCCTGCGGCGGGCGAGCGCGCCCTCCGGGTGACCCGGTCAGGCGTCCCGCCGCTTCAGTCCCGCGTAGGCCCCGGCCGCCAGGGCCGCCGTCCAGGCGAGGAGCGTCAGGTAGCCGTTCCAGGCGCTCGCGCCGTCGGCGAGGGTGACCGCGCTGCCCGCCTCGAAGGGGGCCACCCCCTCGCCCGGTGCGGAGCCGAGGACCATCGGGAGGGCCCAGAGGGCGAAGATGCCGCCCACGGTGGCGACGGGGTTGCGCAGGAGGGCGCCGAGGCCGAGGGCCAGCAGCCCGGAGGTGGCCAGGAACAGTCCACCGCCGACGACGGCGCGCAGTACGCCGGGATCACCCGGGCTCAGGTGGGCTCCGGCCCCGGACAGGATGGAGCTGCCGATGGCGAGGGAGGCGGCGGAGGCGATCAGGCCCGCGACCAGGGCGACGGCGGTGAAGGCGGTGGCCTTGGCCGTCAGGAGGCGGCCCCGGGAGGGGACGGCCGTGAGCGAGGTGCGGATCATTCCGCTGCTGTACTCGGAGGTCATGGCCAGCGCGCCGGCGACGGCGAAGGCGATCACACCGAAGTGCATGCCGAACTGGGTGATCGAGGTCAGGTCACCGGGGGCGTCACCGCCTCCCCGGATGTTCCGGGCGTTCGCCGAGGAGTTGTTCGCACCCGCCAGCACGGTCACGGCGATCCCGATGAGGAGGGCGAGCAGGACTCCGCGGTGGGTACGGATCTTGATCCATTCGCTGGCCACGGCGTCGAGGACGGTAGCCGGCTTCGGGGTGGTCGTGCGCGGTCGGGCGGCGGAGGAGATCGTGGTGGTGTCGGCGGTCATGGTGTGTGAGGTCCCCTCGTCAGGCCGCGGCGGACGCGGTGGTGGTGTGCTGGGTGAGTTCGAGATAGGCCTCTTCGAGGCTGGAACGGTGGGCGGCCAGTTCCCGCAGGGCGATCCCGCCGTGGGCGGCGATGTCGGAGACCTGACCGGTGTCCAGGCCGGTGACCGAGAGCAGGCCGTCCGCCTCCTGCTCGACACCGGCACCGGTCCGGGCCAACAGGGCGGCGAGCCGCTCGGGTTCGACGGCCCGGACGCGGACGCACGTGCGCGAGCTGCTGTCGATGAGTTCCTGCATGCTCATGGCGGCGATGAGGCGACCCTGGCCGATCACGACGAGATGGTCCGCCGTGTGCTCCATCTCGCTCATCAGATGGCTGGACAGCAGTACCGTGCGGCCCTCGGCGGCGAGGGACCGCAGGAGGGTCCGGATCCAGATGATGCCCTCGGGATCCAGGCCGTTGACCGGCTCGTCGAGCATGAGGACCGGCGGGTCGCCCAGCAGCGCGCCGGCGAGACCCAGCCGCTGGCCCATACCGAGGGAGAACCCGCCCGCCCGGCGCCGGCCCGCGTCCTGCAGACCGACCATCTCCAGGACCTCGGTGACCCGGCGCCGGCCGATCCCGTTGGCGCGGGCCAGGCACCACAGGTGGTCGGCGGCGCGCCGCGGCGCGTAGAGGGCCTTGGCATCCAGCAGGGCGCCGATCTCCCGCATCGGGGCGGCCAGCGCCTCGTAGCGGCGGCCGTTGACGGTCGCCGATCCGGAAGTGGGCCGGTCCAGGCCCATGATCATGCGCATGGTGGTCGACTTCCCCGCGCCGTTGGGGCCGAGGAAACCCGTCACCACCCCTGGCCGGGCCTGGAACGACAGGTGATCGACCACCGTCCTCCCGCCGTAGGACTTGGTCAGGGCGGTGGCTTCGATCATGGGAGGGCTACCTGTTCCGTGAGGTGGGGAAGGGCGGTTCCGCCCGTCCCCACCGATACTCACGCCCTCCCCCTGCCCCGGGCATCGGAGGTTCCGCTACGGCGCCCCCGACGAAAGGAGGGGGGCTCCTGCGCCTCTGGTGTGAGGAACCGGGGCATGCCGGTCCGCGGCCTGGAACCATGAGCGGGCAGGAGCGGACCGTGCCGTCCGCGACCCAGCGCCGGTGGAGGGGTCTCGCGTCCGCCGAGACACTCCTGACCGTCCTGGCCCTGTCCGGGCTCGCGTACACGCTCATGGGCGTCATCGGGGGCGACGGCTTCGCCCCCTCCGGCACCTCGGCGCTGACGCCCCTGCCGCAGCTCGTCGCGGCGGCAGCCGCGTGGGCCGTCGTGACCCGCGTGCGGCACCCGGTGCGGATGGTGGCGGCAGGAGTGGCGTGCTGGATGCTGCTGGGTGATGTCTGGGTGGCCTCACTGGCCATGTACAACCTCGGACGCCACCCCCCGGCGACACGGCGCCGCATCGCCGCCCTCACCATGGTCGCCCTGGCGGCCATGGGCAGCCGCGTCCTGATGCCCGACCCCCTGCACCTCGCGGCCCTCAACACGGCCTTCTGGACCCTCGTCACCGGAGCCCTGCCCCTCACCATCGGCCTGTGGCTCCGCGCCCGCCGCAGCCTGCTGGACAGCCTGCGCCACCAGATCGCCCGGGCGCGGGAGACCCACGAAGCAGCGATCGCCGCCGCCCGCACCGCCGAACGCTCCCGCATCGCCGGTGAGATGCACGACGTCGTCGCGCACCGGGTCAGCCTCATGGTCCTGCATGCCGGAGCCCTGGAGGTCACCGCCACCGACCCGGCAGTCACCACACCGGCCGCCCTCATCCGGGAGAACGGCCGCGAAGCCCTGCAGGAGCTGCGAACGATCCTCGGCCTCCTCCACACCCGGGAGGACACCGCGCTGGCCCCCCAGCCCACCCTGCAACAGCTCGACGCCCTCGTCCGCTCCTCCCGGGAGGCAGGCGTGAAGATCCGCCTCACCATCGAGGGGACCCCCCACGAGCCGCCCGTCACCGTCGAGCGCACCGCCTACCGCGTCGTCCAGGAGGCACTGACCAACATCCACAAACACGCGCCGCGGGCCCGCACCACCATCCGGCTCCGCCACCGCAGCGACGCCCTGGACATCAGCGTCCGCAACGCCCGGCCCGTGGAACCGGTCACCGCGGACTTCCCCCGCGGAGGCCACGGCCTCCTCAACATGAGGGAACGCGTCGAACTCCTGGGCGGCGCCTTCACCGCCGAGCCGCAGGGCGACGGCGGATTCCTGGTCACCGCCACACTGCCGACGAAGAGCACGGATCCGCACGCACGGGAGGCCGCAGCATGATCAAAGTCCTGATCGTCGACGACGAGGCCCTGGTCCGCACGGGGCTCAGGATGATCCTGCAGTCCGATCCCGACATCGAGGTGATCGCCGAGGGGAGCGACGGCAACGAAGCCCTCGCCCAGGTCCGCGCACACCACCCGGACGTCGTCCTGATGGACATCCGCATGCCCCACCTCGACGGCCTCGCGGCCACCCGGCAGCTGAGCAGCCGGCCCGGTGCCCCGCGCGTACTGGTCCTGACCACCTTCGACCGCGACGAGTACGTCCACACCGCCCTGCGCGACGGCGCCGCCGGGTTCCTCTTCAAGGACACCCCGCCTCGCGAGCTCATCGCCGCCGTCCACACCGTCGCCGAGGGGAACGCCATCCTCGCCCCTCGGGTCACCAGGAACCTGATCGACCACTTCACCCAGGGGTCGACCGCCCGGTCGGAAGCCCGACGCCGGCTCGCCGCCCTCACGCCCAGGGAACGGGACGTGATCGCAGCCGTGGCCGAGGGCATGTCCAACGCGGAGGCCGCCCGCAGCCTCCATGTCAGCGAGGCCACCGTCAAGGCCCACGTCAGTCAGATCATGGTGAAGCTCGGCGTCACCAACCGCGTCCAGATCGCCGTCCTCGCCCACCAGGCCAACACCATGTGAACCCCGGCCACAACCACCCGCACCACCGTTCGTTTCCCCCGCGCGGTCCACTGATCGGGTGACCCAGTACGGCCCGAACGACCTTTATGTTGGGGCGTGTTCCTTACCCGTCGTCGCCATGGGGAATGAGAATGACGCGCCTGAGAACCTGTGTCGCCACCGTGTCCGTGATGGCGGCTGCGCTGCTGGGAAGTCCGTCCGCGGCCTGGGCGGCGACGGACTCCTCCGCCCCGGCACCGCGTGCAGCCAGAGCGGTCACCGCGGACGAGGGCATCCCAGGGCTGGGAGCGGGCACACGGGCGCTGGTCCCGGCCGGGTCCCGCCAGGTGATCGTCGTGACAGGAGCCTCCGCCGACTCGGATCGGTCCGCCCTCTCCCTCTACGAACACGGAGCCTCGGGCTGGACCCGTACCGCGGGCCCGTGGCCCGCACACAATGGCCTGGCGGGTTGGACGCACAGCCACCGGCTGAACGATCTGCGTTCCCCCTCCGGCGTGTACGGGCTGACGGACGCGGGCGGTTGGCTGCCCGACCCCGGCACGAGCCTCCCCTACGATGCGAGCTCCTCCTTCCGAACCGACCGCTCCTTCGCGGGCAAGAGCATGCGGGACTCGTTCGGCTACGTCATAGCCGTCAACTACAACCGCCGACCGGGTACCTCTCCTCTGGACAACACCAAGCCGCTCGGAACCGCGAAGGGCGGAGGAATCTGGCTGCACGTCGACGCGGGCGCCCCCACCCAGGGCTGCGTCTCCGTCACCGCCGACCACATGCGGGACCTGCTGCGCCGCCTCGACCCCGCCGACCACCCCGTTGTCGCGATGGGCACGGAAGCCGACCTCGCCCGGTGAACGCGGCGACCACCACCGTCACCGAGCCGGACCTGCCTACGAGTTCGGCGTTCGGAACCCGGCCACCATCCGGCGGTCACCTTGAACCACCCGTCATCCTGCTTCAGGATCAGAGGATCGTGCAGCTCGGGTCGCTGGACCGCGGCGCGTTGGCGGGAGGCGTCCAGGCGCATTCCGCGTACGCGGTGTACAGGTGGCTGTGGGAATCCCGGGCCCGGTAGAGCACGATGCTTCCGTCTTCGCTCGTGAAGGACCTTCGTCCATAGCCGTCCTGACTCACCACCGCCTGGGTCAGGGTGAGGAACGTGGCCGCGACTCCGAACAGGAGGTCGTACTCCTGCCCGCAGGTGCTCACCCAGTAGTGCTCCTGGAAGCACCACATCCCGTTGTCCACGTTCGGGTGAACGGCGCCGAGCGCCGGCAGACCGCAGGGCACGGCGACGATACAGTCCTGCACCCGATGCTGCTCCGCCTGTATGCCCAAGCCCTCCATGATCTCCAGGAAGGCATCGGCCAGAGTTCCGCAGTCCCCCTCGAACGGAACGTCGGCCCCCGCGCTCAGGTAGTCGGTGTAGAAGGTCCGGCGCCCATTCATCCGGAACCCGCCGTTCGTGATGCCGTGGAACACCGTGTTCACAATTGTTGCCGGATCGTCCCGCGCCACCCGGTCCGGGTCGTCGATTCCCTGCAGGAAGCCAGCCACGCCCGGGCCGTAACGGTCCAACAGATCGGCCCACGCCATAGGAATCCTCCCTTGTCCCACACCTGCGCACATCGAACCCGACATCCGATTGTCCGATGGCACCACCTTCGCTGCGTGGGCCGAGGAGGCAGCAGAGAGGGCACCGGTCAGGGTCTGGCCTTCGCCCGGACCGAAGCCCCGGGGGCGTGCCGTCGGGTGCTGAGCACGGCCGGCGGGTTCGACCCCTTGGCCGCACGGGCCCACGGCGCCGCGGCGGCGGGAAAGGGTTTCGCCAAAATGTCCGATTCCGGCTATCGTGGCCGCCATGCGTTCCTGAAGTCCGTCCTGATACGTGGTGCCGTCGAGCGATACTCCGGCGCCCGTCAGGCATGGGCTGGTCCCGCCCGTGCCGGTCTTCGGCCCGGACCTTCCCAGGCGTCCGTCCGCTGACCACACGCACCGGTGCCCCCGGCGGTCCCTCCGCCTCCCCGTCCCGTCCGCAGTGCCCGTCCCCCGTGGACATCGGCACCGGCGTCGGGCACCCGTCTTCCCCGAGGAGTTCCTTTCGTGTCCGCAGTGCAAGTGCCGCCGGTGGCCGGCCGGCGTCAATGGGCCGGTCTCGCGGTCCTGGTCGCGGCGTGCGTGTTCGTTTCGATGGACATCAGCGTCCTCTTCTACGCGGTCCCCGCCCTGAGCCAGGACCTGGCACCCAGCAGTGCGCAGGTGCTGTGGATCCTGGACGTCTACGGGTTCCTGCTCGCCGGCCTGCTCATCACCATGGGGGTCCTCGGTGACCGCTTCGGGCGGCGCCGGATGCTCATGGCCGGGGCCGTCCTGTTCGGCTGCGCCTCGGCAGCAGCCGCCTACTCCGGCAGCGCGGCGGTCCTCATCGTCTGCCGTGCGCTGATGGGGATCGGTGCCGCGATGCTGGCCCCGTCCACCCTCGCGCTGATCAGCACCATGTTCCGCGACCGGACACAGCGGCGTACCGCGATCGGGTTGTGGTCGGCGGCGTTCGCGGCCGGGTCCGTCATCGGACCGGTCCTCGGCGGCATCCTGCTCGCGCACTTCTGGTGGGGCTCGCTGCTCCTGGTCAACCTCGCCGTCGCGGTCCTGCTGCTGGGGGCGGGCCCCGTGCTCCTGCCCGAGGCGAAGGACCCCGCCGCAGGCCGGACCGACCCGATCAGCGTCGCCCTGTCGATGGCCGCGATCCTCCCCGTCGTCTACGGGGCCAAGCTCACCGTGCTCGACGGGCCCGGACGCGCAGGGCTTGCCGCACTCGTCGTGGGCGCCGCTGCCGGGGCCGCGTTCGTCGTGCGCCAACTGCGGCTGGCCCACCCGCTCATCGACATCGCCCTGTTCCGCCGACGTGCGTTCAGCACCGGAATCCTCGCGAACGGCATCACCCAGTTCGCCCTGATGGGCCTGACCCTGCTCGCCGCCCAGTACCTGCAGAGCGTCCTGGGCCTGACCGCTCTTGCGGCCGCGCTGTGGATGGTGCCGGGCGTCGCCGGTGTTCTCGCGGGCCTGACGCTGGCCGGGAGGCTCGCCCTGCGACTGCGCCCCGGGACCGTCGTCGGTCTGGGCCTCGCCACCGCAGCGGCCGGTTGCGCATGCGCCAGTGCTGCCGGCAGCGGCCTGGCCTGGCTGGTCGCCGGGGCCACCGTGACCGGCATCGGTGTCGGGACCGTCGCCCTGCTGGCCACCGACATCGTGCTCGCCGCGGCCCCGCCGGAGCGGGCGGGCGCGGCCTCGGCCGTGGCGGAGACCAGCACCGAACTCGGCGCCGCCCTCGGCATCGCCACCCTCGGCACCCTGAGCACGGTGCTCTTCTCGGCCCGACTCCCCGACGGGATCTCCGCCACGGACACCCTCACCGAAGCACTGCACGAGGCACAGCTCCACGGTGCGGCGGCCACCGCCGCCGTACAGGAAGCCTTCACCGGCAGCCTCCGACTGACCCTTCTGACGGGCACGGTCCTCCTCCTCGCCGCCGCGACCGCGGCCTTCCTCGTACTCCGGAACGTCCCCCTCGGCGAGACGGAGAACAGCGAGGCAGACCAGCTCATCTGAAGGGGCGAGCCGTCTGCGCGGACCGCCGGGCCGGCATCTTCCCCGTCGAGGAGGGAAGCCGACGGTGTCGTGCAGGCAACGCCACTCGGTCCCCGTCGCGCTCGTCGGATCAGCTGCCGGAGACGGTGTGCTCCAGGTAGGCGAGCGCGTCGGCGGGTTCGTCGGCGATGAACACCAACTCCGCCAGGGGGAGCGGGAGGAAGCCCTCGTCCTCCATGCGGCGCAGCTGCTCGCGGAGGCCGTCGTAGAACCCGGCCGTGTTCAGCAGGACGACCGGCTTGCCGGTCCTGCCGTGCTTCCTCAGCTCCAGGACCTCGGTGGCCTCGTCAAGCGTTCCCATGCCCCCCACCATGATCACGAACGCGTCGGCACGCTCCATGAGCGTGGCCTTGCGCTCGGTGAGGCTGCGGGTGACGACCATCTCGTCGGGGGCGGACACCGGTCGCGCCTTGGCCGCCAGGAAGTCGACCGAAACCCCCGAGAGCCTTCCGCCCGCGTCACTGACGCCGTCCGCGACGACCTTCATCAGACCGGTGTCGGAGCCACCCCAGACCAGAGTGTGGCCGGCCCTGCCGAGCAGCTCGGCGAACCGGCGGGCGGGCTCGGTGTAGCGCACGTCCAGGTCGGCGGCGGAGAGAAAGACGCAAACATTCACGAGGCCACGGTAGTGGTGCCCGCGCTGGTGGGACCACCCCGAGTCCGGAGCGCGTATCTCCGTGCTCTGGCTGGCCTGGGAGCGGCTGCGTCTTGAGTCGATGCTCGGCATGACCACGTGGTGGGTCCAGCACGCCGATCCGCACCTGCGCATCCTGATGGACCCCGCGCGGGGGCCGTTCGCCGGCTGCTCGCCCGAGGGCACACGCAGTCGCCGCTCGGACCGCGACGGCCCACAGGCCAAAGGGGCGATTGCCGGTGCAACTCATGCCCTTTGCGCCAGCCGATGGCGGACATATCAGGATCCCTGAAGGAAAAGAAGAACATGGTCTCCGTGTCGCTCTATGACCGGGAGCGAGACATCACGTGCTGGACCTACGGCGACGCCCGGACACACGACACCGCGGGCGGGCCGCCAGATCGGGTGAGCGGCCCGCGCTGGAAGTCGTCGCTGCCACGGTCCGTCGGCAGCCGACGCCTCAGGGGTCCTTGCTCACTCGCAGGTGTCGAGCATGACGTTGAGCCGGTCACGCTCGGCCGCCGTGACGTTCAGCCGGTACACGTGCTTGATGTGGGTCCACGCCCGGGAGTACGTACACCAGTAGGCGCGCGAAGGGGGGCTCCACTGGTCCGGGGACTGATCCCCCTTCGACCGGTTCGACGCCGCCGACACCGCGATCAGCTGCGGGTTTTCGAGGTCGTTGGCGAACTTCCTGCGGGTGGGGGTGTCCCAGGCGTCGGCGCCCGACCGCCAGGCGTTCGCCAGGGGCACGATGTGGTCGATGTCGACCTGGGACGCCGAGGTGAGGATCTTGTCGTCGTACGGGGAGACCCACGCGCCCGACACCGCGCGGCACTCCTGATCCCGGACCACGTCCTGGCCGTCCCGGGCCAGGACCACTTCCCGGGTGTCGCACTGCTGACCCTGCTGGACCCAGTGCGGGAACCGCGCCCGCGAGTACCCGGCCATCGAGTGCGGGGCGTCGACGGCCAGCGCGGCGAGCTCGGTCCGGGCGACCGACGCGGGCGGCGCCTCCGGCAGATCCCGCCGCACAACGACCGCAGCCACGGCGGAGACGGAGCCTGCGGACGGTCGGAGCCTCGCGTCCGCATGGGAGGCGGGAGCGTTGGTGAGCGAAGGCAGGGCAGCGAGGACGAGCGCAGGCAGACCACGTGCCATCAGATTCTTGATCACTGCCCGGTGATACCGCCCCGGCCGCCACGACCGACGCAGCCCGAGCCGGGGTCTCACTCCGCCAGATCAGCGGATTCGCCCGGCAGGACCCTGGCCCGCCTGCCGGCCGACGGTTCCGATCCCGACGCGGTCTTCGGCAGCAGGACGCTGTTGACGCACGCGATCGACGTCGAAGGCGACCCGGAACTCGCGGATCCCGGCGGTGACGCCCCTTTGGAGTTTGCGCACCGGTACGGCCACGAGTGGGCCGTGCCACCCGACGACATCTCACGAAGGCTTCCCGCCCTCGGATGCACGCTCATCTGTCGGCGACGCCTGAACTCATTGCCAGTGGCTTCTGGACCGCGGCGTCCTCATGCCCGATCAGGCAGATCACGTCCACCGCCTCACCCTCATCGATACGGCCTCCCCAGACCCACCCCGGTCCAGATCATCGTGCACGAGCCGCGAACCGGCTTCCTCGCCGTCATCGGCCGCAGGCCGGCCCGAGGAGGAGAGGCAGCACGCACGAACCCCGTACGCCGCACGAGTGGTATCACGCGTACCCCTGCGGACGGCGGGCAGGTCTGTGCATGCGGCAGCGTCGCCGAAGCCCACCCGCCCCACACCGTCACACCGTCACACCGTCACACCCCAGACAGAAAACGGAACATGGACTCGGAGTCCCCGATCATGCGAGAGAGCGGCGGTGTCAGCCGCCGGTCGGTGCTCAAGGCCATCCCCGCCAACCTCACAGCCGTTCTCGGCGGAACCGCGGCCGGGCGGCACGCGACAGCGCCGGCCGCTCCCTTTCCCCAGCCGGCCGTGACCGTCTCACGTCCGGTGCCGGGCGTGGTTTCTCCGGTGCTCGACCAGACTCTCGACGTCCGTTTCACCGCCGTCTCGGTCCCCGGCTACGGCCCCCTCACCACCCGCACCTACAACGGGACGATCCCGGGGCCGACCCTGCGCCTGCGCGCCGGCCACACCCTGCGGCTGACCAACGTCAACGGCCTGCCGCCCAACCCGCCCCACACCGGCGGCCCGCACACGCCGCACCACCCCAACAGCTTCAACCTGCACACCCACGGGATGCACGTCTCCCCGTCCGGGCACGCCGACAACGTCCTGCGCGAGTTCGCGCCGCGCACCCACGACGAAGTCACCGCCGGCGCCGCCGAGCCCCGGTACACCACGACCGTCCACGTCCCGGCCGACCATCCCGCCGGCACCTACTGGTACCACCCCCACCTCCACGGATCCACAGCCGAACAGATCGTCGGGGGCATGGCCGGAGTGATCATCGTCGAGGGCGACGTCGACGACGTCCCCCAGATCAGGGCCGCCGCCGACATCGTCGTCTGCATCAGCGAACTCAAAGCCAAGGACGGCAGGATCCCCGCCTTCACCTCGGGCGGCTGGGTGACCGGCGTCCCCTCGACCTTCACCGTCAACGGCACGGTCAACCCCACCCTCACACTGCGCCCCGGCGAGGTCCAGCGGTGGCGGCTGGTCGCCGCGACCGCGTTCACCGCCCTCCAGCTCATCGTCACCGCAGACCACGGCAGCCTGCCCGTGCACCAGATCGCCCAGGACGGTGTCACCTTCGCAAAGCCGGTCACCCTCACCGAACTGCAACTGGTCATGGGCAACCGCGCCGATGTCCTCGTCCGGGGCGGTGCACCCGGCACCTACACGCTGCGGGCGGCCGGGGTACCCGGGCCGCTGATGACGCTCCAGGTGACGGGAGAACCCTGCGACCCGCCGATGGAGCTGCCGTCCGCCTTGCCGCCGGGAAAGCCGTTCCTCGACGAGAGGGACATCGCCAACCCCGCCACCGACCGGGAGATCGTCTTCCACTCCGACCCCGGCGTCTTCACCGGGGCGTTCCCCAACGCCTTCCGCATGCTGGGCACCCACGCCACCCCCGCTACCGACCCCGCCGGCGACCTCACCCGCGACCCCGCCCACGGCCTCTTCGACCCCGGCCACACCAACCACACCCTGCGCCTGGGCACCGTCGAACGATGGACGATCCGCAGCGACGAGACCATGCCCGCCTTCAACCATCCCTTCCACCTCCACACCAACCCCGTCCTCCTCACCCACAGGAACGGCAGACGGCTCGATCCGCCCGTGTGGCACGACACCATCGGCCTGGCCGGTGGCCCGTCCGCCCCGTCCACTCCGTCCGTCACCTTCCTCGTCAAGTACGAGGACTTCACCGGCCGCACCATCGCCCACTGCCACCAGCTCCACCACGAAGACCTCGGTATGATGCAAACCGTCCAGTACGTCCCGCCGACCGGCGTGCGGTGACGGGTGTGGTGGGTGGTGTCGGAACGGCCCTTGCCGTTGGCCGTGGATCGGTTCCGGGTCAGTGCACGGCAGTGGGTTGATCCGGCTGTGCGGCTTGCACCGGGAGCGTTGGCTGCCGTCGCAGCGGATACAGCAGGAACGCGCCGAAGGCGAGGGCGAGGACGCCGAGGGGGATGCCGCCGAGCATGAGGCGCATGCCCCGGATGGCCGCGTCGGACTGGCGTGCCGCGCCGGCTCCGTACCCGGTGACGGAGAGGACGACGGAGGTGATCGCGGCCTGGAGGGAGACCGACCAGCGGACGACGAACCCGTTCATGCCGATGTACATGCCCTCGCGGCGCCGCCCGTGGCGTGCGGCGTCGTCGTCGATGACGTCCGCGAGCAGGACCTCCAGCAGCACCATCATTCCCGCCACGGCCACGCCGGCCAGCGCGGCCGCGATCAGCGCTCCCTCCAGTGAGGACACGAACAGGAAGGGGGCGAGGGCGCCGGCGTAGACGAGCGTCGTGGCGAGGACCGAGGTACGTCCGCCCCAGCGGGCGAGCGCCTTGCCCCAGACGAAGACGCCGGGGATGGCGGTGAGGAAGACCGTGCCGAGGATGTAGGTGTTGGCGATGTCGTCCGTGTGCAGCACGTATTTGCTGAAGAAGGGGATGCTGCCCTGCATGAGCGCGACGACGAGCTGGAGCAGGAAGCTGCCGGTCACATAGGTCAGGAAGGCCATGTTGGTGAGGGTGTGGCGCAGCGCCTCGCCGAGTCCGGCGTGCTTGCCGGTTGCGATCGCGTCTCCCTGCTCGATGCTGCCGGTCAGGGAGACGGCGAGGGCGCCCAGGGCGATCAGGGAGAAGCACAGTCCCATGCCGGGCCAGCCGATGCGCTGGTGGACGACGGGCGCGCCCGCGACGCCGACGATCATTCCGACGATGCCGAACACCTGCCGGGCGGGGGCGGCGGCGGCTCGTTGCCCGGTCGTGCGGAACATCTCGGGGAAGAGCGAGCCGTAGTTGAGGACGACGCCGACGAACAGTACGTCGTGGATCAGGATGGTGATCAGGAAGTACCAGAAGCGGGCGGTGGCACCGTCGAAGACGGGTATCCAGATCAGTGCCGAGACGGCGGTCAGCGGTGCCATGCCGAAGCCGATGTAGGGGGTGCGGCGCCCCCATCGGGTCCGGGTCCGGTCCGAGACGTGCCCGAGGACGGGGTTGAGGATGCCGCTCGCGACCCCGTGGACCATCATCGCGATGCCGATCAGCGCAGGGTCCACGCCGAGACGGTCGATGTAGTAGAACGTCACATAGGTCGCGAAGACCTGCGCGAGCAGTTGGACGCCGAGGTTTCCCGCCCCGTAGGCGAGTGGCCGGTGGGCTCGCTTCACGGGTGGCCGCCGGAGACGCGGCCCGGGGTACGGCGGCGTGTGGTTCTTCGCACGTCTCCTCCGTACGGGCCCGCCGGCGGAGGGTGGTGCGGTCGTGGCGGGCGGTCTCCTTCGGTGTCGGCGGGTCCGGTAGCGGCCGCGTCGAGGGTGAGGGGTTCCCGGCGGCGGTCCTGCCGTTCGGCGGGTGGGCGGCCGGGACGTTCTGCGAGGTTCACGAGTGGTGCGGGTCCTTCTCGTTTCAAGGAGGGAGAGGAGGACGGTGGGTGCGCCGCCCGGGTGGTCGTGGTCCCTTCAGGCCAGGGCCTTCAGGCGCACACCTGCTCGTAGAGCCGGTCACGGAGTTCCTCGTGCGCGAGCCCGGCCGCACCGCGCAGCACGGCGGTGTCGGGGGGCAGCGGGGAGGCGAGCAGGCGCAGATGGAGGGGACCGGCATCGCGGGCGAACTGGTCGCCGACCAGGTCGAGCAGGGCCTGGTTGGCGTGGCCTACGGGCCCGCCGACCACCACGGCCTGTGGTTCCAGGAGCAGGCAGACGGAAGCGATCACCAGGCTGAGCCGGCGCGCGTACTCCATGGCGGGCAGCAGTGCCGCCCGTTCTCCGGCCAGTGCACGGGCGAACAGGTCCGGGGAGGGCGGGCCGTCCGGGGTGGGCAGGACGTGCTCCCCCACTCCGAGTCCGGGCTGCGGCAGGTAGCCGGCCTCGCCCGCGCCGCCGGCCGCGCCCCGGTACAGGCGGCCGCCGAGGACGAGGCCGGCGCCGAGGCCGCTGCCGAGGCGTAGCAGCACGAAGTCGTCCAGGCCCCGCCCGGCGCCGTGCCGCTGCTCGGCGAGGGCAGCCAGGTTGGCGTCGTTCTCCAGGACGAAGGGGACGGGCAGTCGTGCGGTGAGTTCGGCGATCAGGGCGGCCGGATCGTCGCCCAGCGCGCGGCCGTGGCGGATCGTCCGCCGGTCCGTGGCGACGAGAGCGGGGACGCCGAGGACGGCGTGGCCGAGTCGGGTCCGGTCGGCACCGCAGGCGTCGAGCGTCTGCTCCGCGAGGTCGGTGAGGGATGTGGCGAGCGCTGCCGCGGAGCAGTTGCCGCGGGGGCGTGGCACGGCTCTGGCGCCGCACTCCTTCCCGGAGGCGGAGACGACGACGGCCCGCAGGGTGGTGTGGCCGATCTGCAGACCGAGGGCGTATCCGAGCCCCGGATCGATCTCGTACAACTGGGCGTTGGGGCCGCGGCTGCCGTCCCTGACCGTGTGTTCGTGCTCCCGTACGGCCCCGCGCTCGCGCAGTGCGTCGAGTGCCTGGGCGATGGTGGGGCGCGAGAGCCCGGTGGACGCGGCCAGGGCGGCCCGGCTCAGCGGCGCGTCGACGGCGTCGAGCGCGTCGAACACGGCCCGGGTGTTGAGGGTCCGCAGCAGTTGCTGGGGGCCGGCAAGGAACTCCTGCGCCATGGCGGTGCGGCGTCTCCTCCGGGAGGGGGCCGGTCCGTGAGGCGTCCGGCCGGGCAATGTGCAAGAACGATGCACGTTTACGTGCGACACCGTTATATGCCCCACCCGGCCCGTCGATCAAGTGCTCGAAGCTGTCGCGTTGTCGAGTGTGCTTTTGGAGCTTTTCTAAGCTTTTGGCTCTGGTGTCCAGGGCGCCTCCGGTGGGGCCGGCGGGTGCCGCTCGCAGAAACGTGAAGTCCAGCGTCATGTTTTTCTTCGCCTGGGCGGGGCGCCGACGGAGGCCGATCGGGCGGCAATTCCCTTGAGGTGATGGCGAGTTGGGGAGTCGCACCCCGACTCCGCAGGAATGTGACCTGCGTCACCGGTTAAGGATTGTTTAAGAATCAACGTCGTGAGTGTCCGTATTTTCCAGATTTTGTTCGCAGTTGACGGTCACCTTGACCGTCGATCAAAGTCTCCTCGGCTTCAGCCTCACGCTCCACGGATCCGCCACCTCACCCACAGCTACTCCATGTCTGGAGCATCTGAATGCGTAACAGGACTGCCCTGACCGCAGCAGTCACATCCAGCACCCCTGAACCAGAGTCACGTCCCACGCACGACGACCTCGTCTTCGGGAAGGTCGCCCGGCCCGACGACACCGGTCCGGGCGCACGCGCTCAGGACGTCGACCTCTTCAACGCCGCTCTGCCCCTGTCGCGGATCCCTGGGGAGGCCGGGCCGCACGCGCGCCACGGGGCGCGGAAGACCCCTCAGCTCCGCAAGACACCGCGGTCAGGAGCCGCGAAGGCGCCCGAGGGCAAAGGGCGGATCGAAATGCCGCTGCCGCTGCTTCTCTCGGGCGCGCTCGCCGTGGGGATCGCACTGGCGGTCGGCCTCACCTTCGGGACGGACCAGCCCGCCGCCAACCTGACGCTCGAAATGCCCGACCTCCCGCCTCTGCCGCCCCGCGCGACCCCGGACTCCGAGCCACCCGTCACCCCTGCCGGCTCCACACCAGCGACGACGGCGACAGCCGCCCCGACGAAGCCGGCTGCGCCTTCCGGCCCCCGTCCGGCACGGACCTCCGTGCCACCCACCACGCAGCAGCCGAAACCGTCACCGACCCGCAGCTCCGGGCCGTCCCGGCGGCCGGAGACGGACGTCCTCCAACTCGGCAGCAGGGGCGCCGAGGTCGAGGACCTCCAGCGCCGCCTCCAGCAGCTGCGCCTGTACCTCGGACCGGCCGACGGGATCTTCACCACGTCCGTCATGGAGGCCGTGAGCCGCTTCCAGAGGTCCCGCGCCATCCCGCAGGAACACGGCGCGTACGGCCCTCTGACCCGCGCGGTCCTGCGCGCCGAGACCGGCCGGAACTACCGCAGCGGCCGCGACGACGACTGGCGCCGGGCCGACTGGGACTACTGACCCGGCGGGCGTCCGAGCGGACGGCCGCCACCCCTCGACCTGCCGGACCGCTGTCTCCTGACGGCCTTCCCGGTCACTTCCCCACCTGTCCCACCTGACCCACCTGCCCCATCACCACAGAACGGCACAGCCATGCCTCAGACAACCACCGTCCGTACGTCCGCACGCGTACGCGGCACCGTGGCGCTCGGCCTCATCCTCGGCCTCACGGCCCCGTGCACCGCCTTCGCCGCGCCCCTCGCGCCCCTCGCACCCCTCGCACCCCTCACCCCCCGTACCCCCGCGACCGGACAGTCCCCGTCGTGCCCGGCTGCGGGCAAGGAGCCGGGGATCGGCCCGTACCCGCTCTTCACCGACTCCAACGTCGCCCTGTACGCGGGAGGCAACTACACCGCGGACGGCGGAACCGCCGAAGCGGAGGGCCTTGTGGTCGTCCGGGGGAACGCCACCTTCGCCAAGACGTCCGGGGGCGTGTTCAACATCGGCCGGGTCGGGGCGGGTTCGGGCATTCTGCCCGCGTCGGGTTCCGTGATGCTGGCGGTCGGCGGCAACCTGGAGATCGCCAAGGCGACCACCGTCGACGTGGGCCACGGCCTGACGGCGGGCCCGCGCTACGGCGGCTCCGTACAGGTGGGCGGGACCATCTCCGAGAAGGGCTCGCTGGAGACGAACGGCGGGTCGCGTTCCTCCGGCGCCGGCACCCGCGCGGCCCTGAGCCCCTACGACGCGTTCGGTGACACGCTCCGCAACGAGTCGGCCTCGCTCGCCTCGCTCAAGCCCACCGGTACGAGCGCCCGCTCGGGCCAGACCGTCACCTTCACCGGCGGCGCGAACACGGCCGGCCCGCAGGTCTTCGAGATCCCGGCGAAGGACCTCGACGGCGCTTCGACCTTCCTGTTCACGTCGATTCCCGACAAGGACGCCGTCGTGGTCAACGTGACGGGCGGCCAGGCGGTCGGCGTCTCGCCCCTGTCCGTCGGATTCAACGGTGACCGCGTCGACGTCTACGACTCCGCGCACTTCGGCGAGGCCGCGTCGCGGATCCTCTACAACCTCCGGGACTCCACCGCGGTCAACCTCAGCGGCGGAGGCAACTTCATGGGCTCGATCCTCGCGCCCAAGGCGACCGCCGACATCACCGCGAGCACCAACGGCCGCCTCTACATCGGCGGCAACCTGCGCACCCACGGCTCCGGCAACGAGACCCACAACTACCCGTGGAGGGACAGCAGCGTCTTCGGCTGCACCCCCACCCCGCCCAAGCCCGCGCCCACCACGCCCACCACACCCGCACCGCAGCCCCCCACACCCACCACCCCTTCCGGCAGCCCGACCAAGCCCGGTGACTCCAGCACCCGCACGCACCCGTCCCCGACCGGCACGCGTCCCGCCAACCCGGCCACTCCCACACCCGCTCCGTCCCCCGACCGGCCCCACGGATCACTGGCCACCACCGGCGCCGAGGTCACCGTCTACGGCCTGCTCGCCGCCGTCCTCGCCGCGATAGGCGTCGCCGCCGTGCTGGTCAGCCGCCGCAAGCGCGGCTGACCCACCGGGTGGTCGTCCCCGACCACCCCACCGGCCGCGGCGGCGTCCCCACTCCCCTCCACGGGACGCCGCCGCACCCAGCAGCTCGGCGTCTTCCCGGGGTGGCCAACGCGAGGCCGTCGGCGACCGGCCGGCCGGCCTCTCAGGCTCCCGGTCCGGCCGTCCTCTCGGTGGCGGCGGCGGAGGCGGAGTCCTCGGCGTAGTAGCGCCCCAGGAGTTCCCGCTCGGAGTCGCGGTGCGGGAACATGAAGAAGATCAGCAGCGCACCCAGGGCGATCGCGGCCAGGCCGACGGTGTACGCCCAGTCGTCGCCGTGGAGGAACGACTGGCGTGCTGCCGCAACGATCTGGTCGGCGTACTGCGGGTGCTGCTGGGCCACCTGGCCGGCGGAGGCGAACGACTTCGTCAGCTCGCTCTGGACCTGGTCCGACACGTTCTTGCCGTGGGGCGAAGCGGCGATCGCCGCGCTGAAGGCCGAGGCGTAGCCGGCGGTGAGGAGCAGACCCATGATGGACTGCATGACGGCCCCGCCGAGGTCCCGTTGCAGGTCGGCGGTGCCCGAGGCCATGCCGGCCCGTCGCACGGGCACCGATCCGGTCAGCGAGTGGGACGCGGGCGTCCCGGCGAGGCCGGCGCCGATGCCGATGAGTACGTAGGCGAATCCGATCTGCCAGTAGCTGCTGTGCTCGCCCCAGAACACCAGCATCCAGGCGAAGGCGAGGAAGAGGAACGCGTATCCGGACAGCAGGGTCATGCGGGCGCCGCGCGTCTCGACCAGCTTCGCGGACCGTGGTGCCACGAGCACCATCATCACGACGAGGGGGAGGATGGCGGCGCCGGCTTCGACGGGGTCGTACTCCAGCACGTTCTGCAGGTACTGCTGGCTGACGAACGCCGACCCCATCATGGCGCCGTACACGATGATTCCCGCGCACGCGGCGACCCAGAACGTGCGCCGTCCGGCGATGTGGAGGTCGTACAAGGGGTTGGGAGCCCGGCGCTGGCGCCAGAAGAACGCCGCTCCGGCGGCCAGGGCGATCACGGCGAGGCCGATGACCAGTGCCGACTGGCCGGGTACCGCGGCGAAGTTGATCGCCAGCACCAGGCCCGCGATCAGGAAGACGGACAGGATGCCGCCGAGGTTGTCCACCGGTTCGGTCGACTCGTTCGCGTGCGCGGGGACGAACAGCAGGGCCATGACCAGCGCGACCACGGCGAGGGGCAGGGTGACCAGGAACACCGACCCCCAGTAGAAGCGTTCGAGCAGCGCGCCCGCGATCACCGGTCCGAGCATGGAGATGCCGCCGCCCAGGGCCGACCACAGCGCGATCGCCTTCGTCCTCCCCGGCCCCGCCCACAGGGCGGTGATCAGCGCCAGGGTGGTCGGGTAGGCCATGCCGGCCGAGAGCCCGCCGAGGATCCGGGCCAGCACCAGGACGGTGTCGCTCGGCGCGTACGCGGCGAGCAGGCAGGCGGGGACGGACAGGGCGACGCCGAGGAGCAGCAGCAGTTTGCGCCCGTGACGGTCGCCGACCGCACCCAGGTAGAGCACCGAGGCGGCCAGGCCGAGGGAGTACCCGACGGCGATGAGGTTCAGCGCGGTCTGGGCGGAGTCGAAGGCCTTCCCGATCGCGGGCAGCGCTACGTTGGCCACCGACAGGTTCAGGTTGGCCACCGCGGCGACGATGATCAGGGACGCCAGGACGAGCCGCGCCCGCGCCGGGGCCTCATGCGGGTCGTCGATGCGAGGCGCGTCGCTTTGCGACATGGAACCTCCGGGGCGGGCTGAGTCGGGCTTCGTGAGGGTGTTGCTGGTCCGCCGCGCCGTACGTCGTCCCATGGGGATGACACGTCCGCCGTCGCCTATGCGGTCCGCCCGCCGCCGCCATGGTTCCTCGGGCAGTGGTCTGTCCCGTACCGGTCGCCGGCGGACCGTGATCTCGATGCCCTGTGAATGGTGCGGCTACTCGGCCGGGCTCGCGGAGGAGCCTGAGGCGTGATGGGCGATCAGTTCCCGGGCCGCGTCGAGGTCATCGGGACTTTTCAGCGCGAGGGCCGCCACACCGGGCAGGGCCCTCTTGGCGAGGCCCGTCAAGGTCCCGCCGGGGGCCAGTTCGAGGAGCGCCGTGACGCCGAGTTCCTTGAAGGTCTCCATGCACAGGTCCCACCGCACCGGGTTCGCCACCTGGCTCACCAGCCGCGCCAGCACCTCGGGCCCCGAGGTGACGATCCGCCCGTCCTGGTTGGACACGTAGCGGGTGTGCGGGTCGGCTGGGGTCAGCGCCGCGGTCGCGGACTTCAGGGCCGTCATGGCCGGAGCCATGTGCACGGTGTGGAAGGCCCCGGCCACCTTCAGGGGGACGACCTTGCGCGTGCCCTCCGGCTTGTCCTCGGCCAGTGCGGCCAGCTGCGCGGTGGTGCCCGCGGCCACGATCTGGTCCGCGCCGTTGACGTTCGCCGGGGTCAGGCCCAGCTTCTTGAGGTGCTGGAGCACGACCTCCAGGTCGCCGCCGAGCAGCGCGGACATGCCGGTCTCGGTGACCGAGGCGGCCCGTGCCATCGCCAGGCCGCGCTCGCGCACCAGTTCCATGGCCGACCTCTCGGACAGCACGCCGGTCAGCGCAGCGGCCGACAGCTCGCCGACGCTGTGGCCGGCGGCAGCACCCACCAGGCGGGAGAAGTCCTCCGCCGAGGGAAAGAGCTGCCGTGCGCAGACCAGGGCGCCCGCGACCAGCAGTGGCTGGGCGACGGCGGTGTCGCGGATTTCGTCCGCGTCGGCGTTCGTTCCGCAGTGGACCAGGTCCAGGTCGATGGCGGCCGACCACTCCCGGAGGCGGTCTTCCACGCCGGGGAGGTCGAGCCAGGGGGTGAGGAAGCCGGGCGTCTGGGCGCCCTGGCCGGGAGCGACGAGTACGAGCACCGCCACACTCTCCCAGCTCGAAGCGCGGACTTGCGGCAACCACACGTGGGACGCCCGACAACAACCCGTCAGGGCGACGACGGGGTAGGGGCAAGTCCGGACGGAGGGTGGGCCCCTCGGGGGTCCTGCCACCACCCACGGGAAAACCGGATGCCGGGCGGTGTGCGGTGTGACCACACTGGCCGCACCACACACCGCCCCACCCCGAAGGACGTCCCCGCCCGTGCAGGCTGCCGTCACCGTCACCCCCGCCCAGATCCCCGAACTGCTGCTCGGCCTCGCCACCGTGCGGCCCGTTTTCCTCTGGGGGGCGCCCGGCATCGGGAAGTCCTCGCTCGTGAGGAAGTTCGCCGACTCCCTGGGCCTGGAGTGCGTCAGCCTCCTCGGTACGCAGCTCGCCCCCGAGGACCTGATCGGCGTACCCCAGATCCGCGACGGCCGCTCTGTCTTCTGCCCGCCCGAGGCCATCGCCCGCGACGAGCCGTACTGCCTCTTCCTCGACGAGCTCAACGCCGCCGGCCCGGACGTCCAGAAGGCCTTCTACTCGCTGATCCTCGACCGCCGGATCGGCTCCTACGAACTGCCCGCCGGCTCCATCGTCATCGGCGCGGGCAACCGCGCCACGGACAACGCGCTGGCCCGGCCCATCGCCTCCGCCCTGGTCAACCGCCTCACCCACGTCCACCTCCGGGCGTCCGCGCAGGACTGGCTGGTGTGGGCGGGCGAGCACGGCATCCACCCGTGGGTCACCGACTACCTCACCGACCGCCCCGACCACCTCTGGTCGCAGCCGCCCAAGACCGAGGAGCCCTTCTCCACCCCGCGCTCCTGGCACATGCTCTCCGACGCCCTGCACTCCTTCGGCGCTGAACTGGACGAGCAGACCCTCAAGGTGGTCGCCCACGGCACCCTCACCCCCGCGCACGCCGTGTCGTTCTGCGGCTACGCCAAGATCGTCCGTCACACCTTCGGCATCGAGGCCATCCTGAAGGGCGACGCCTCCTGGCCCGCCCGGCTCCAGGACCGCGACCTGCTCTACTACCTCGCGGAAGCCTTCCGGGGCCGCCTGCTCAAGGAACTCCCGGCGCAGAAGGAACACGTATCGCCCGCCCTGCGCCAGCACACCCACCGCTTCAAGTCGCTCCTCGTCCAGCTCGCCGAGATCTCCGTCGAGGTGGCCCAGACCGTCATCGCCGACGACGCCGACGGCGTGCCCGTGCTGCCCGGATGGTTCCTGATCGAGGCCGCCCGCGACATGCCCCGCCTGGTCGAGGCCCGCCGGTGAGCCGGAGCGGAAAGGGCCGGGCCAAGGCCGCCGCCAAAGCCGCCGCCAAGCCCGACCCGGCCACCCAGGCCTTCGCCGAGGGCCTGGCCCTGGTCAAGCGGAACCCGGCCCTCGGCGCCCTCGACGGCACGATCTGCCGCGAGGCCGGCTGCCCGGAGTCCCCGGACGGGGGCCTGGCCGCGGTCACCTCCAACGGCGTCGTCCACGTCCACCCCACCCGGCGGGCCGAACCCCGCGAGTGGGCCTGGGCGATCGCCCACGCCCTGCTCCACCTCGGCTTCGGCCACGTCCCGGCCGCCGCGGACGAGGACCGCACCCAGCCGGACCCCTTCGACCTCGCCGCCCGCTGCGCGGTCGTCAACCGCTTCCTGCTGACCTTCCCGGTCGGCCGCGCCCCCGACCACCTGCCCGCCGAGTACCCCGGCGGCGACGAGGACGAGCTCGCCGCCCGCTGGCGCCGCGACGGCATCCCGCCCCCTTACGAGCACTGCGGCACCGCCGGGCCCGGCCCCGACCAGGTCCTGACCACGTGGCGGGCCTGGGGCGGCAGCGCCGTCCCCGACTGGCAGACCGCCTTCGCCGCAGCCCTGACCCGCAGCGTCTCCGCCGCCATGGACGTGGCCGGCGGCCGCCGTGACAAGGCCACCGGCGAACGCGTCGCCCAGCGCCCCTGGGACCGGGCCCTGAACTGGTTCGTGTCCTCGTACCCGCTGCTCGGCGGGCTCGCCGCCGGCCTGACCGTCGTCGCCGACGCCGAACTGGCCCGCGCCCAGGACATCGCGATCGCCGCCGTCAGCGCCACCGCCGGGGAGATCTACATCAACCCGCTGCGCACCTTCGAGGACGACGAGTGGCGGTTCATCCTCGCCCACGAGATGCTGCACGCCGCCCTGCGCCACGGTGAGCGCCGTGGCGGCCGCGACCCGTACCTGCACAACGTCGCCGCCGACTACGTCGTCAACGACTGGCTGGTGGAGATGCGGATCGGCAGCATGCCCGAGGGGCTGCTGCACGACCCGGCGCTGCGCGGGCTCTCCGTCGAGGAGGTGTACGACCGGATCGCCGGTGACCTGCGCCGGATGCGGCGCCTGGCCACCCCGCGCGGCAAGGGCGCCGGGGACATCCTGGGCGAGCCCCTCGCGCACGGCGCGGGGCGTCCGTACGCGGATCTCGACGAGTTCTACCGTCGCGGCCTCGTCCAGGGCTTCGACCTGCACGTCCAGGGTGGGCGCGGCCTGCTGCCCGCCGGGCTCGTCCAGGCGATCCGGGCCCTGGCCCACCCGCCGGTGCCCTGGGACGCCCGGCTCGCCCGCTGGTTCGACGAGTACGTGCCGAGGCCGGAGGCCGTACGGTCCTACGCCCGCCCGGCGCGCCGCCAGGCCTCGACCCCGGACATCCCGCGCGCGGGCCGGTACTTCCCGCCCGAGGAGACCGCCCGCTGCACCTTCGGCGTGGTGCTCGACACCTCCGGTTCGATGAACGCCGCCCTGCTCGGCAAGGCGCTGGGCGCGATCGCCTCGTACGCCGAGGCCCGCGACGTACCGGCGGCGCGGGTCGTCTTCTGCGACGCGGCGCCGTACGACGCGGGCTACGTGCCGCCGACCGAGATCGCGGGCCGGGTCCGCGTCCGCGGCCGGGGCGGCACGGAGCTCCAGCCGGCCATCGACCTGCTCCAGCGGGCCGAGGACTTCCCGCCCGCGGCGCCGCTCCTGGTGATCACCGACGGCTGGTGCGACACCCTGCGCATCCGCCGCGAACACGCCTACCTGATCCCCCAGGGCGCCTCTCTCCCCTTCACCCCGAGGGGCCCGGTCTTCCGCCTGACCTGACCGCCGCGCTCGACGGTGCTCCACGGCCCGCCCGGACCGGATCCACCGGTGCGGACGGGCCCGCGGCGGGGGTCAGAAGACCTCGCCGTCCGTCTTGAGTTCGAGGCGGACGTTGGTGTCGGCGGTGCCGTTGTTGGTCACGCAGGCCGTGTAGTAGCCCGCGCCCGGGAAGTTGCCCCAGGAGCTGCGCAGGTCGGCGGCCCAGTTGGTGACCAGGCCCGGCGAACCGGTGCCGGGCACGGTGACCCCGTTGTACTGGAGCTTGAACTTGGCCCCCTGCCCGGTGGCCTTGCCGTCCGCGCGGACCTGGTAGCCCGCGTACTGCTGGACGCAGCGCTGCTCGCCCGGGTGGAGCGTGCCGCCGAAGAACTGGCTGGCCGAGGCCGGGCCGGCGGCAGCCAGCAGCGCCGCGGCGCAGACGGCCGCCGCCGAGACGTACGCCGTGACGCGACCGCCGCGGCGGCGCCGCCCTCGGCCGGCTCCGACGGCCGGGCCGGATGCGGACACCTGCCTCGTCGCGGACGTGGACGCGAACGTGGACGTGGACGTGGTCATGGGACTTCCCCTCCTGGTGTTCCGGTGACCGGCCGGCGGCCTGTCACCACCCTCTCGGGCACGGCCCACGGTAGGCGCGTCCGCTGAGCGTCCGGCGTACCGATCCACGTCCAACTTCCGCCCAATTCAGGCTCGTTCGGCTCAGTTTCGACCCCGGGCGGTGGTATCACCGTTGCGTGAGCTCTTCGAGGACAGTACGGACGGCACGGACAGCTCGGACGGCACGGACACCACGGACCATGGCCGACCGCCTCGCCGAAGCCCGGGCACGGGGCTTCGTCGGACGCCGTGAGGAGGTCGAGGCCTTCCGGGAGCTCCTGGCTTCCGGTCACGGCACGGTGATCCACGTGCACGGCTCGGCCGGGATCGGCAAGTCCACCCTGCTCCATCAGTTCGCCCGGATCGCCGAACAGGCCGGCAGACCGGTCGTCCACCTGGGCGCGGACGGCGCCCAACCCCCGGCCGGCCCCGGAGCAGACCCGGGTGATCCGCTCCATGCGGCTCCCGGCACCCTCGTGGTGATCGACCGCCCCGACCCCGTGCCCGTGGCCGAACGTCTGCTGAGCGCACTGCCCGACGACGCCGTACTCGTCCTGGCCGACCGCGAGCCGCCCCCGCTGAGCTGGCGCACCGACCCCGCCTGGCACGGGCTCCTGCACACCGTTCACCTCCGCCCCCTGGCGCCCGAGGACAGCGCCGAACTGCTCTCCCGGCGGGGAGTTCCGGAGGCGGAGCACGTGCCGATCATCGGGTTCACCCACGGCCACCCCCTCGCCCTCGCCCTGATGGCCGACGTGCACGGCCACAACACGGCGCACAGCCACGGGGATCCGGCCCAGCCGCCCCGGGTGGTCAGCGCCCTCGTCGCCGCCCTGCTGGACGCCGTGCCCGGCCCGCTGCACCGCGCGGCCCTGGAGGCGTACTCCCAGGTGCTCGTCACGACCGAGCCGCTGCTCGCCGTACTCCTCGACGTCCCCGACGCGGGCGCCCTGTTCGAGTGGCTGTGCACCCTGTCCATCACCGAATACGGGGGCCGGGGCATCCACCCCCACGACCTGGCCAGATCCGTCCTCGATGCCGAGCTCGGCTGGCGCCATCCGGCCCGCCGGACCACACTGCGCCGCCGGGCCGGAACCTACTACCAGCAGCTCTTCCTCGACGGCGACCGGCCGCGCCAGCGCACCGTCCTGGCCGACTTCGCCTACCTGCACCGCGACAGCCCCATGGTGGGGCCCCTGCTCGCACCGGTCGCCTCAGGAGCGGCCGGTCACGCCCGCCTCGACGCGCTCGCCATCGCCCCGGCGCAGGAGGCCGACCTCCCCGCTCTCCTGGCCCTGGCCGAACGCCACGAGGGCGGCGAGTCGGCCCGCCTCCTCGGCCGCTGGTGGGATCACCCCGCGGCCACCTGGGCCACCATCCGTACCGGCACGCCAGCCCCGGCGCGGCCGGGAGCCGATTCCGGTCCCGCGGCGGAGGCGGCAGCGGAACCCCCGGCCGGGTTCTACGTCCTGCTCGCCCTGCGCCCCGACGCGTACGCGGACCCCGTGACGACCGCCGACCCGGCCGCGGCCGCCGCCGTGGCCTGGCTCGGGGGCGAGGGGGAACTGCGCGCGGGCGAGTACGCCCTGCTGCTGCGGGCCTGGCTGGACCGGGACGCCTACCAGGGCGTGTCCGCAGTCCAGACGCTGCTCACCCTCCAGCTGACCCACCACTACCTCGCCGGTGAAAACCGCCCCGCCCTCACCCTGCTGCCCTTCGCCGACCCCGGATTCTGGGCCGACGGACTGGCGTACACCGACTTCGCCCGCCTCCCGGAAGCCGACTTCACGATCGGCGACCGCACGCACGGGGTGTTCGTCCACGACTGGCGTCGCACGCCCCCGCTGGCCTGGCTGAGCCTCCTGGGCGAGCGGGAGTCGGCCACCGACCCGCTGGCCGTGGCACCCCCCTCCCCGGGACGACGACGGATCCTCGACGCGGAATCCTTCGCGAGCGGCGTCCACGACGCCCTTCGCAGCCTCGGCCGCGTCGGCGGCTTGCGGGCGAACCCCCTGCTCGCCTCCCGGATGGTGGCCGCACGGGCCGGGGAGACCGCGAGCCAGGACGAACGGGCCGCCGCCCTCGCCGAGGTACTGCGGGAGGCCGCCGGAGAACTCCAGGCCGCGCCGCACGACCGGCGTGCGCACCGCGCACTGCACCACACCCACTTCCAGCCCGTCGGCACCCAGCAAGGCGCCGCCGACCTGCTGAACCTGCCCCTGTCCACCTACCGACGGCACCTCGCGGCGGGGGTACGGCGGCTCACCGAGGAACTGTGGCGCCGGGAACTCGACGCCTGAGCGGACACCCGCAGTCCACGCCGGACGCGGCGGCGCCGGGCAGGACGTGCCGGCGTGCCCATCCGCGGCGCGCACCCCCTGCCGCTCCGGGTGATCATGCGGATACCATTCCAGCCGCCGGTGGAGCTCCGGGCCCACGCCCGTCGCACCGGCCCGCATCCCCTGCCCGTGTCCGTAACGCGGCCCCGGTACCTCTCCGTGCGGCCTGGAAAGGCACTTCCTCTCTGTGACCACTCACATCCGGCTGCGAGGCCTCGCCATATCGGCCTCGCTCGCCACGGCCTGCGGTGTCCTCACCGCGGCACCGGCCTCAGCAGCGGCCGTCACCTGCAACGCCCCCGACTGGACCGCCCAGTACTACGCCAACACCGCGTTCAGCGGCACTCCGGCGCTCACCGCCTGCGATGCGGCCATCGCCGAGAACTACGGCACCGGCAGCCCGCCCGGAACCAAGCTGCCGAAGGACAACTTCGGCATCCGCTGGACCCTGGCCCGGGACTTCGGCTCCGGCGGGCCCTTCACGTTCACGGCCGCCGCCCAGGACGGGATCCGCGTCTACCTGGACGGCGTGCTGAAGATCGAGCTGTGGAAGAACGTGACCGCCACGCAGAACAAGGCGGTCAACGTCGCGGTCCCGGCCGGCCGACACACGCTCCGGGTGGACTACGTGAACTGGACGGGAGCGGCGAACGTCAGCTTCGGCTACGCCCCGCGCACCGGGGCCGGGATCGACACGGTCGCGCCGCTCGCGCCCAAGGGGCTCACCGCCTCTTACGACGCACCGGGTGGCAGGGCCTCCCTGCGCTGGACGGCCAACACGGAGATGGACCTCGCGGGCTACCGCGTCTACCGCCGTCCGGCCGGTGGCAGCTGGGGCCTCGTCGGTCCCTCCTCCCCGCTGACCACGACGGCCACCACGGACGCGCCGCCGGCCAACGGCCAGGAGTTCCAGTACCAGGTCCGGGCCGTCGACCGGACCGGCATCGAGTCCCCGGGCAGTGCCGCCGTGTCCGTCACGGCCGTCAAGGGCGCCGCCCCGGCCGGCCTCACGGTCCGCGGTGACTCCTCCGTCGCGCGTCTGACCTGGCAGCCCGTCACCGGCGCCACCCGGTACGAGGTGTTCGCCGCGGCGGACCCGGCCGGCCCCTACACGCAGCTCGGGACCACGACCCAGCCCTCGTACGTGGACGGCACCGCTCCCGTACACGCGCTGCGCCACTACCGCGTACGGTCCGTGGACAGCGTCGGCAGCGTGTCGGCGTACTCCGCCACCGTGACCGGTGACGGCGTCGACCGGACGCCTCCGCAGGCTCCGACCGGGCTCAGCTCCTACCCCCAGACCGACCGGACACGGGTGTACTGGAAGATGTCCGGCTTCGACAGCGACCGGGCCAATGGCGGTCGCTTCCGCGTGTACCGCTCACCGGGCAAGACCCTCGATACCTCGGCCCTCACCGAGGTGACGTGCGAAGTCGTCGAGTTCAACGGAAACGACCCGCTCGAGGGCATGTGCGAGGACCACGGCATGGCTCCCGGCACGTACCAGACGTACGCCGTCACCGCCGTGGACGGCGCCGGCAACGAGTCGCCCCTGTCGCCCCCGCACACCGTCCGCACCGGGGACACGGTGGCGCCGGCTCCGGTCACCGGACTGCGTGCCACCGCGCGTCCGGACGGGACGCTGCTGACCTGGGCGGCCTCCACCGACGACGACTTCGCCGCCTACCGCGTCCTGTACGGCGTCCGCCGCACGGACGGAACGGTCCGGTGGGACGGCACCTGCGAGGACGGCAAGTCCGACCCGCTGGCGATCCTCTGTCCCGACCTGCCGGACGGGCAGACCCGCGTCTACGCGGTCATCGCCCAGGACCGCTGGGGCAACCAGCTGTCCCCTAACGACCCGCGGACGGCGACCGCCACCGTCACCGAGCTGGACCTGCGGCCGACCGTGACCGTCCCCGAGGGCGGACGCCTCAACGGAGCGAGCTGGACCGGCGTGACCTACGGGCCCGACGCGCCCACCCTCTGGTGGAACTGCAACGTCGCCACCCTCTGCGATCCGATCGCCGGGTACCGTGTCAGCAGGTGGAACCCGGTCACCAAGGCGTACGAACCGCTCCACACCGGGCTGTTGCCGGCCGCGGACCGCAGCTTCTCGGACACCGGCGCCCAGCCGGGGAGCGCCTACTTCTACGTCTTCGAGGCGGTCCGGGCCGACGGCTCCTCCGTCGCTCTGTACAACTGGCAGAGCATCCGCACGAACCTGGTCTGACCTCCAGCGCCGGTACGTGCGACGGTTCGCGGGCGATGGTCGGGGACCGTCACGAGATCCCGTTCGGCCGAGAGGCCGGGCGGGATCTCGGCGGTTCCAGGCCACGTTCGAGATGGTGCGTGCGTGTGGAGCGAGTACTCAGCATGTCCTTTATGGTCTGACCTCGAACGATGCCCCGAGCGCGCGTTCCAGATGATCAAGCAGACGCTCGGATGGACCCGTCCCAAGCTTCGCACTCCGGCAGCAGCGGACCGCTGGACGTGGCTGATCACCGTCGCGCACACCCAGCTCCGTCTTGCCCGGCCGCCCGCCGAGGACATCCGCCGGCCCTGGGAGAGCCCCAAAAAACCGAACAGGCTCAGTCCTGCCCGAGTTCGGCGGGGGTTTCGGAACCTCCGCGTTCGCTTGCCATGCCCCTGCCCGTGCACCGAAACCGAACCGGCCCGGCCCGGCCCGACCCAGACAGGCTCCTCGGCTCGAAGAGCGAGCGGCCCGCCACACGCTACGACGTGGGCAAAACCGTCAGACGCCCCGAGACCATCATCGACCGCGACCGAGCCAGACCCTAACGAGGCCGCGTGAGACCCCAAGGCTGTTTCAACCCCAGTGGTCAACTCGCGGTGGGTATATAGGGCGCTGCTGCGGCCTGGGCCATAGTACGAAGTTTCGTGAAGTAGGAGCTGCAGTAATCCTCGTTGATCAGAGGAACGATCTTGCCGAGGTCGGCGATGCAGCCCCAGAGGCAGGCGATGCCACTGTCGTCGAGTCCGCCCTTCAGCTCCCTCTGCACGAGGCCGGCGACGTCGGCGTCCAGGAGGGCCAGGTCCACGCCGTCGAAGTCCACGCCGCGGAAGCCGTCGGGGAACCGCGCGTGCAGGTGGTCCTCCCACAGCCGGGCGAGGCTGCCGTCAGGCTGTGCTCCGTCCGCGTCGGCAGCTGTCGCCTCTGCCGTGGACGGTGGACGAAGGAGCAGGGCGACGGCGTCGAAGACGGCGCGCAGCATTGCGACGGCCCGGAGCGGGTGGAGGGCGGCACTTGACGCGGCGCCCTGTGTGAGCCTGTCGCGCAGCAGTCGGCTGCGGTCGAGTTCGGCGGCGAGTCCGGCCGTGATGAGCTCTGCGTCGGTGGCCCGCTCGATGAGGACGTGGAGTGGTTCCTTCGTGGCCAGACGCTCGGCGAGGACGTGCTCCAGGGCGAACAGGGAATGCGTGACGGCGACGGTGGCGAACTCGTACCGGTAGTAGGAGTGCCGGAGGAGCTCGCGAGAGGTTTCCATCGCGCTCATGACGTACATCGACGCGTTGCCGGGCAGCACCAGGTCGGCAACCAGGGCGTGCATGTCCGCATAGTCGAGAACGAAGTCGTGGGCGCGCGGGTCCCGTGCCGGTAGGAGGAGCGGGTCGGGCGGCGATGGCAGGGTGTTCACCGGTGCAGTCTTGTCGTCGGAAGGCTGTCGGTGCCATCGGATTTGCCCGGGGCGGTTGGCGTCCCGGGCAACATGTCGCCACCGGCCCGGTCCGACCTTTAAGAACAAGCTGAGTGCCCGCCCCTGAGCCGCGCATGACAGGGATTGGGGCGAGGGCCGGCTGGGCCGCTTCCGCCGACTGGTCTGAGCTTGCTCCGGCAAAGGGTCGTCTATGAGATTGGGAGAGGCCGGGAACCGGACGAGACAGCGACGTAGGCCAGCCCGTCGTACTCGTCGGCCAAGGAGGAAGGCCTCAGGTTGAAGCGGTAGGTCCAGCGCGGGACCATGGCGCCGAAGCTCCGTATACCGTGCCGGCCGTTGAACCACGCCTGTACGGCCGTCGGCGCGTCGGCTGCACTGCCGCAGGTCCGCGAGGTGGTTGCCGGGGTTGGCGGTGGCAGCCGGGGCCTGGCCGTCCGCCTCTCGCGCTACCGTGGCCTCCACGGCCGCCGCGTTTGGATCAGTTCTCACAGACGATCACGATCGCGGAGGCCGCACCCGTTGCCGCGGGCATCCCCGCCTTGCTGACCAGCAACGACGCGCTACAGATCACGATCTGCAGCTGCCGTGTCCGAGACGTCTGGGACTCGGAGGTGAATGCCTCGGGGAAGTGGCAGGAGCACCCGTTTGCCGGAGAGCAGTACCCGTGGTTCCCGCCTAGGTTGGGACAGTGGAGATCCAGCGAACCGGATCTCCACTGCGCTGTACCGACGAAGGAGGAAAGCATGGCAGGCAAGGCCAGCGTCGTGTTCGCCCATGGCCTGTGGGCTGATGGCTCGTGCTTCGCAAAGCTCATCCCCGCACTCCAGGCCGAGGGTCGCGAGGTCTTCGTCTCGCAGCACGGCCTCGACTCGCTCGAAGGCGACGTTGCCTGCGTGACCCGCGCGATCGACCACGTGCCCGGCCCGGTCGTGCTCGTGGGCCACTCCTATGGCGGAACGCTGATCACCAAGGCGGGTGTGCACGACCGGGTGGGCGCTCTGGTGTACATCTGCGCGCTCGCCCCGGACGACGACGAGACCTCGACGCAGCACTTGGGCGCCTTTCCGAGCTCGCCGGTCTTCGAGCACCTCCAGGTGGCCGACAACCGTATCTACCTCAAGGAGTCGGGCATCGGCCACTTCTGCGGTGACCTGCCGCCGGAGGAACAGAAGCTCGTGCTGGCGACCGCTACCGCGCCGATCGCGGACCTCTTCGACCAGCAGGTTCCCGGCAACGCCTGGCGAGCCAAGCCGAGCTGGTTCATCGTGGGGACCCAGGACCACACGGTGAACCCGGACCGGCAGCGGGCTTCCGTCGAACGTATGAAGGCCACGAGCGTCAGCCTCGACAGCAGCCACGTCCCGATGCTCTCGCAGCCCGAGGCCGTACTCGACGTCATCCGCAACGCCGCGAAGACCCTGGACTAGGACCAGACGGTCCGCACCATCGCCATCGGCAACGCAGGACCCTCCAGCCGACGTCGGTGCCGACGCCGCTGCCGACGCCGTGCGGCCTGGACGGCCCGGTGGTCCCCGGGGTGTTCAGGACCGGGTCATGGCGTCACGATCGCGAAGTCCGGGTCGACCGGGCCGAGCAGGTCGACCAGCCGGCCGAGGTCGGCGGGGTCGCCCTCGACGCTCACGGTGCCGTCGGCGAGCGCCGTCGCAAGGTCCTGGCCCGCGGCGACGAGGGCGATGAGCGTCGGCCGGGTGAGGGTGAACGTCGTGGAACCGGGTGCGGGGCCGTCGGTGACGCGCTGGTTCAGCGCGCCGTTGCGCACCTCGGTCACGTGGGTGGTCCCCTCGTCGGTGACGACCCAGGACAGCACGATGTGCTCGTCCCAGGCGCGCGGGCCGTCGATCCGGATACCGACACCGGCGAAGACCTGCTGGACCGTCAGCGCCGCCATGATGTCGGGTGAGGCCGCGGTACTGGGCGTGCCGAACTGCCCGTGCCTCAGTTCGTGGGCGCCGGAGAGGAAGGAGTTGCGCCAGGTGCCGTTCTCGGCCCCGAAGCCCAGCTGTTCGAACGCGTCGGCCTGCAGGGTGCGTGCGCGGTCGTGGTCCTCGTCGGTGAACAGGACGTGGTCGAGGACCTCGACCGCCCAGCGGTAGTCGCCCTCGTCGAACGCTCGCCGGGCGATGTCGACCGCCGCGTCCGGGCCGCCCATCGCCGCGACGTACCGTCGTGCGGCCGCGACCGGCGGATGCCCCCACAGGTGGGCGGGGTTGCCGTCGTACCAGCCCATGTAGCGCTGGTAGATGGCCTTCACGTTGTGGCTGACCGTGCCGTAGTAGCCGCGGGCGGACCAGGTGGCTTCCAGCGCGGGCGGCATCCGCAGCGTCTCGGCGATCTCCGTGCCGACGCAGCCCGTGTTCAGCAGGCGCAGGGTCTGGTCGTGGATGTAGGAGTACAGGTCGCGTTGCGTGCTCAGGAACTCCACCGCGTCCTGGCGTCCCCAGGTCGGCCAGTGGTGGGAGGCGAACACGACGTCGAGCTCCTCGCCCCACAGGCCGATGGTCTCCGTGAGGTAGTCGGCCCAGGCGCGGGCGTCACGTACTTGCGCACCGCGGAGGGTGAGGACGTTGTGGAGCGTGTGGGAGGTGTTCTCCGCGGTGCACAGGGCCCGGTGATCGGGAAGGTAGAAGTTCATCTCGGCGGGTGCCTCGGTGCCCGGCGTGACCTGGAAGACGAACCGGACACCGGCGGTGGTGACCGTCTGACCGGTCCTCGTGACGGAGAGCGTGGGAGGGATCAGGGTCGCCTCGCCGGTCGAGACGGTCTGGCCCAGGCCGGAACCGATCTGCCCGTACGGTCCCTTGGCCAGCGCGGCACCGTACATGTAGCCGGCGCGGCGGGCCATCGCCGTGCCGGCGAACACGTTCTCCGACACCGCGTGCTCCATGAAGCCGTCCGGCGCGATGATCTGCGTACGCCCCGAGGCGACGTCGTCGGCGCTGACGATGCCCTTCACCCCGCCGAAGTGGTCGATGTGGCAATGGCTGTAGATCACCGCCGCGACCGGGCGCGCGCCCCGGTGCTCGGTGTAGAGGGCGAACGCCGCGGCCGCCGTCTCCTTGCTGACCAGCGGATCGACGACGACGACACCGTTGTCGCCCTCGATGACGGTCATGACCGACAGGTCGAAGCCCCGCAGCTGGTAGATGCCGGGAACGACCTCGAACAGCCCGTCCTCGATCAGCAGCCGTCCCTGGCGCCACAGACTCGGATTCACCGTCTCCGGTGCCTCCCCGGCCATGAACCCGTAGGCGTCCAGGTCCCAGACGACCCGCCCGTCCGCCGCGGTGACCTGCCGGACGGCGCTGCGGGCGACGAACCCGCGGGCGGCGTCCGCGAAATCCCGCTCGTCGGCCATCGGCATCGCCGCGACCGCGTCCGCCAGGGATCGGCGCGTCGCCTCGGTGGCTCGGTTCTGGCTCAAGGGAACTCCGTTCGAGCGACTCGGAACGTACGATACCCACACGATCCCGGCATACATGGTCAGCCACCTCACGGCTGTCCGTGTCCGTGTCGTTCTCCGTCCGTCGTGGCCATCGCCGACGGACTCCTCGCCCTCCGGCGCCGGCCACGGATCCATCCGGCCGTCCTCGAAGGTGTTCGGGCGGCGCCGGAGTCAGCCGGTCGATCTGACGGACCCGCTAGCCTGGGTGCCGGTCGCCCACCGAGCCTCACATCGACCGGGAGAGACAACCGTGACAACCGTCCTGATCGCCGGAGGGGCCGGCTACATCGGCAGCACCGTCGCGTCCGCATGCCTCGACGCGGGTATCACCCCCGTGATCCTCGACAACCTCGTCCGAGGGCGGAGGGAGTTCACCGAGGGTCGCACCTTCTACGAGGGGGACATCGCGGACGGCCCGCTGATCGACCGGATCTTCGCGGAACACCCGGACATCCGCGCCGTGGTGCACTGCGCGGCGCTGATCGTGGTGCCGGAGTCCGTGGCGGACCCGATCGGGTATTACGAAGCGAACGTCGGCAAGTCCTTGTCCTTCGTCGGCCACCTGCACCGCAACGGCTGCGACCGGATCATCTTCAGCAGCTCGGCCTCCATCTACCGGGCGGAGGACGGCTCGCCGGTCGACGAGGATTCGCCGCTGGCTCCGCAGAGCCCCTACGCGCGGACCAAGGCGGTGTGCGAGGGCATGTTCGCCGACATCGCCGTGACCGGGCCCCGCGTGCTGTCCCTGCGGTACTTCAACCCGGTCGGGGCCGACCCCCGGCTGCGTACCGGGCTTCAGCTGAGGCGGCCCAGCCACGCTCTGGGCGTGCTCATCCAGGCGCACCGGGAAGGGCGGCCGTTCCCGATCACCGGCACGGACTATCCCACCCGTGACGGCACGGGGATCCGGGACTACGTGCACGTGTGGGACCTCGCCGCAGCCCATGTCGCGGCGATCGAGCGTTTCGATTCCATCCTCACCGGGTCCGAGCGCTCGATCGCGATCAACCTCGGCACCGGCTCGGGCACCACGGTGCGGGAACTGTGCGATGCCTTCAACAGGGTCGTCAGCACGCCCCTGACGACCGTGGACGCCGGCCCGCGGCCCGGTGACGTCGCCGGCGGCTACACCAAGAGCGACCGGGCGGCCGAGTTGCTGGGGTGGACGCCGAAGCTGTCCGTGGAGGACGGCATCCGGTCCGCCCTGGAGTGGATTCCGGTACGCGACCAGCTTCTGAAGGACTGATCCCGCCGGCCCTCTTCATGACGCGGACGTGGGAACGCCTGGCCGTGAGAGCTCTCACGGCCAGGCGTTCCCATGCCTGCTGCTCGGCACCGGTCAGCCGAGGGTCCGGGCTGTTGCCCCGTCGCCGTCGGCGCGCCGGCTGTTGCCGGTGGCGGGGTCAGCGGCGGCGGCCCCAGGTCTCGGTGTCGACGACGCGGTTGCGGTCGTCGCGCAGGGTGGCGGTGTCGGCCTGGTTGCCCCAGATGTACTCGCGGCTGCCCTGGTAGAGGTCGGTGCGGGTGTTGCGGCCGCTGCCGGTGTGGATGCGGATGGTGGCGTGGCTGTTGATGCGGACGTTGTCGAAGCGGTAGCGGTTGCCGTCCGCGTCGCGCAGGGTCCAGCCGCGCAGGTTGATGGCGTCGCGGGTGGTGTTGGTGATCTCGACCCATTCGTTGTTCAGGGAGCGGTTGGAGTGGTCGTCACGTCCGGGGCTGTCGGCCTGGACCCGGCTGATCTCCACCCGCGGGTGCTGACGGGGAGCGTGGTCCTGCGCACTGGCCGGCAGCGCGGCCGCACCGACGACGGCCCCGGCGGCCAGGATGGTGGCGGCGATACGGCGGACGGAGGAAGAAGCAGACGACATGGGTGACACTCCCTCAAGAACACTGCCCCACCGGCCGAAACAGGTAGGAGCAGCGGTGCGTTTTCCCGGCCCGGAGTGAGCCGAGGGCCCCACTCTCGACCCGCCGCCCGCCCGGCTGCAGCCCTCACCGGGACCGGTTACCAGAAGCAGACATTTCCGTCACACTCGCCTGCACACCACACGCAAATCCAGCCAGCGCGGCCCTGACAACCGCTGCCCACTACACCCACCCGCCCGACTCGGCGGCACGGCGGTCCGTGCGCACCGGCGCACCACCCGGCGCACTCGCCAGGCCCACCACCCAAGCGGAGCACAATATTCCGTAACGACCGTTCACCGGATTTCTTCGCACATCGACATCAATCTCGAACGTACCTACGTGCCGTTGGCCGCAGCGAAGCCCGACGCCTCGGGGGCGGAGCGGCCGACCACGCGCACCGTGCGTACGGGCTCTCGGCGTGGCCCCAGACGAACCTCGGCAAGGCGACCGCGCTGTTGCATCAGGCCGTTGCCGAGGTGAAGGTCTCCGATCAGGGGGCCCTTCGGGTGCTGTTCGCGGGCGGCTGGCGCCTGCTGGTGCCGCCCAGTGACGAGCGGTCGGCGTGGACGGTGGCGGTCCGGGGCAGGGGGATCCTCACCGCGAGGCCCGGGGCGGGGTGGAGGTGAGCGGCTCCACCGCCGACATCAGGTCGTAGTCCGACCCCAGCGCGCGTTCACGCCAGGCCGACGCACGCTCCCTGGCCTTCGCCGCCTGCTTGGCCTTCGCGGACGGGATCCTCAGCGGCGGCAGCAGCAGCGACACGGCACCGGAGATGCCGGCCCCGGTGCTCTGCGTGTGGAATCAGGCTTCGCTGCGGCCGGGTACGGCTGCGTACTCCTGCCACTTGTCCGTCAGGTCGCGGACTTCGTCCAGGGCGGGATCGCGGCGTCCACCGGGCGCGTATGCCGGAGACCTGTCCGCGTGCAGCGGCACGTGAGCGCAGTACCAGGCCCGTTTGGCACCCGCCTGTTCGGCGTCCGTGCCCGTCAGTAGACGGTCGAGCAGTATCGCCATGACCCGGCGGCGTCCGAACACGTAGACCGCCGGCTCGACGAACCAGCGGCAGAAGCTCGGGTCGGGGTCGTATACGGCCGCGGTCATCAGTGGAGCGAAGAACTCCTCGGGCAGGCTCCCGCGTTCGAGCAGTGGCTTGCGCGCTGCATGCGCCAGGTGCCGCGCGCGTCGGTCTTCCGGCACGCCGGCCGCGGTGTCGAGGTCCAGCAGCCGAGCCACCTCGGCTGCGGACGACAGGAATGTGGGTGCTTCCGTCTCGTCGCGCTCTCCATCGGCCATGGGCGTCATTGTGGGCCGATCCCAGACGGAGAGGTGGAGATGCCGGTTGCCGTGTGGTCAGTGGAACCACACGACGAGCCGCACGTTCTCCGCCCCGTGGACCTCGCTGAGCGTGCCCATGACGGTCCACACGCGGCCCCAGTCGCTTCCGTCACCTGCGGCATCGGCCCGGCTTCGGGTGCCGGAGCTGTCCGTTTCCTGCCAATCGACGGTGGTGACCTCAGCCCAGGTGACCCATGTCGCTGCGAATGCGTCACCGGGTCCCGCATAGGCTGCGTACTCGCTCCTCAGCCCCACCGACGCATCGTCCGGGAAGCCGCGGTCTTCCGCGACGGACCGGAAGCCGAAGGAGTTTCGGACTCCGAAGAGACAGGCGAGGCCGTCGTAGGCGTTGCCCCGGTTGAGCAGGAAGAGATCGATGGCGGCTTCCCACACGGAGTCCTCGTCGTCGGGACCCCAGAGGCGGGCCCCCGGCCGGCACTCGATCATTCCGCTGATGTCGGTGGACATACCCGGATCCTGCCCGACCGGCCCAGGGCTCGGCACCCACATTTCAGGCCCCGTCGGCTCCGCCGACGGCACCCAACCGCACCTGGTGGCGCTGAAGGTACGGTTCAAACCGTCGCCCTGGTGGTGGCCGTACGCGGCGGCCAGGGTGGGCGCATGCGAAAAGGGGCCGGCGGAGAGCCGCCCGCGAAGGGACAGCCCGGCACACCACCGGCCCCTGACCGCAACCCGTGTCGGCCGAAGACGGCGGCACCTGGGAACGCCTCCTGGGACAAGCCGGAACAGCATCGCCCGGAAGCGGACCCCGTCCCGGGACGGAGAAGACGGGTCATCGGGAAGGCGCCGGGTCGAGGCGGTAGCCGTGGCCGCGGAGTGTCGTGATCTGCGGGAGGCGGAGGGTGTGCGGTGCCGTGGCTTCGGCCGTGTGGAGGCGGCGGCGGAGGGAGGCCATGGTGACGTCGAGGGTTTTGGTCGGGCCGAACCAGTTCTCGTCCCACACCCGCGCCATCAGCGTCTCCCGGGAGACGGCGCTCCCCTGGTGGCGGGCGAGTTCCGCGAGGAGTTCGAACTCTTTCGCCCGCAGGGGGACTTCCCGGTCGGCGACCAGCGCGCGCCTGGCCGCCGTGTCGACCGTGAGGTCGCCCAGTCGGATGGGCTCGGTGCCCTGTTCCGCCTCCGCGGGAGGCCGGCGGCGCAGGTGGGCCCGTAGGCGGGCGAGGAGCACGGTCATGCTGAAGGGCTTGACGAGGTAGTCGTCGGCTCCCGCGTCCAGTCCGGCGATCACGTCGATCTCGTCGGTGCGGGCGGTGAGGATGACGATGAGGAGGTCCGGGAGGTCCTCGCGAAGGCGGCGGGCGAGGTCGATCCCGTCGAGGTCCGGCAGGCCGAGGTCCAGGAGGACCAGGTCGGGCGGGTTGTGGTGGGCGGTCGTCAGGGCGGCGGAGCCGGTGCGGCACCAGGTGGTGGTGTAGCCGTTGCCGCGCAGCCCGCTCTCCAGGTGGCGGCCGATCGTGTCGTCGTCCTCGATGACCAGGGCGGTGGGCGGGCGCCCCGCGGTACCGGTGCTCATGGTGTGAGGTTATGTGCCGGTCACGGTTCGCGGAGTTCTTCGACGGCGGGGCGGCCGGAGCCGCGGGCGCCGTGCAGGGCGGCGGCGGTGAGGGCCGCGAGCGTGACGAGGAGGGTGAGGGCCAGGTAGGGCCAGGGGAGGGACAGCGTGGACGGCGGCGGGTCGAAGACGCCGGTGAGGACCTTGACGAGCATCTGCGCGAGGGCCCAGCCGATGAGGGCTCCCGCGGCGAGGCCGGCGAGCGCGACGGTGGCCGCCTCGGCGAGGACCATGCCGCGCAGTTGGTCCCGGGTGGCGCCGAGGACGCTCGCCACGGCGAGGGTGCGGCGGCGCTCGGTCAGGCCGAGGGCGAGCACCGCTCCTCCGGAGCCGGCCGCCAGGGCCACGGCGAAGCCGAGTTCGATCCGGGTCAGTCCGGCGAGGTCCACCGAGGTGAGGCTGGAGCCCACGGCGGAACGGGTCCGGGTGAGGTCGGTGACCGTGGCCGTGGTGCCCAGGCGCTCGCGCAGCCGGGCGGCGACGGTCTGCTGGTGTACGCCGCCGGTGTCGACGAGGAACGCGCCGACGGCCTCGCTGCCGCTCTCGCGGGCGACGTACGCGGCGTTGGCGACGAAGAAGCTGTCCTTGGGGGCGGTGGGGAACTCCTTGACGACGCCCGCGTAGTGGAACGGCACGGTGCGCAGTTGCCCGGTGCGGCTGTCCTGGAGGCGCAGGTTGAGCCGGTCGCCGGGGGTCAGCTGGAAGTCCTTCACCGTTTCCTCGCTGACGAGGACCGAGTCGGGGCGTGCCGCGAGCTGGTGCAGGAGGCTGCGGGCGGTGCCGCCCGCGAAGTAGGTGTCCTGGAGGGCGGTCGCGGAGGTGATGGTGGCGGGGTTGACGCCGTAGAGGTCCTGGAGGTCGGATCCGACGTAGGCGAAGCGGTGTTGGAGCGGTTCCACGTGGCGCACTCCGGGGACGGAGACCAGGGCCTGCCCGGCGTCGGGGCCGGTCGCCGTGCCGGGCGGCCGGGTGACGGTGACGTCGGCGCCGTTGGTGAGCTGGGCGTCGACCTCCGCCTGGTGGCGGTAGGTGTCGTTGAAGGCGGCGGTGGAGAGCGCGAAGGACACGGCGAGGGCGAGCAGCACGACGGAGCGGGCCAGGACGCGGCGCCGGCGGGCCATCCCGGAGGCCGTCGCGGCGGCGAGGGTGCCGGTCAGCGGCCGGACCAAGAGGGTGAGCGGGCGCCGGCCGTGGGCGAAGGCGTACGTCGTCAGCCGCCACAGGAGCAGCGCGGAGCCCAGCCAGAGCAGCGCGGGGCCGAGGAAGGCCCAGTAGGACACCGAGATGCTCGCCACTCCCTCGGGGGCGAGGACCAGGGCGTACCGGTTGCCGGCGGCGGCCCGGAAGAGGAGGAGCGCGACCGCGAGCAGGATGAGGTCGAGTCCGGTGCGCTGCCACAGCGGGGCACCGGTCGGGGGGAGTGCGCGGCGCGCGGTGGTGACCGTGGTGGTGCGCTGGTCCCGTACGGCGGGCAGCAGGACGGTCGCGGCCGCGACGGCCGCACCGACGGCGAGGGCGAGGAGGGACCAGCGCAGCGGTACGAGGCCGGCGGCCCCGAACGACGCGCGGCCGAAGGCGATCCGGCCGGCCGCGGCGGCGAGGGCGATGCCGAGCAGGCCGCCGCCCAGGCCGATGGCGCCGGCCTCGACCGCGGCGAGCGCGGTGACCCGGCGCCGGTCGAGGCCGCGGGTGCGCAGCAGGGCCTGCTCCCGGCGGCGGCGGTCGGCTCCGGCGCCGGCCAGGGCGGAGGTGAGCAGGGCCGCGAGGAGCACGCCGGGGGCTCCGAGGAACAGGAAGAGCAGTTGGGCGTACAGGGCGTCCTGGCGTGCGGCGTCCAGGGCCGCGCCGAGGTTGTCGCCGACCTGGACGGCTCCGGAGAGGCGGGCTTCGAGGTGGTGGGCGGCTCCGGTGACGGCGGTGAACGCGGCGGCGGGGTCGGAGGGCAGGCGTGCGTCCCGGGCCGTGTGCACCTGGGTGGTGACGGCGGCGGGATCCAGGGCTCTGGTGCGCGCGGTGAGGGAGTCGAACAGGGCGGCGGGCAGGAGGACGACGTTGTCGGGCGGGGCGGCGGGTTGCGACTGGGGTGGGGCGCCGACCTTCTGGAACAGGGAGTCGGCCTGGGGGAGGTCGACGACTCCGGCGACCGTGACGGTGGCGGCGGTCGTGCCCGGCAGGGTGATGTGGACGGTGTCGCCGGGTGCGGCGTGCAGGTTGGCGGCGGTCTGCTGGGCGAGCAGGACTCCGTCCCGGGCGCCGGTCAGCGGCCGTATCTCGCCGGGGAAGGCAGTGCGGTAGCCGTCGGGGATGCCGAGCACCACGCCCTCGCCGGTGGTCTGCACGGAACCGGCGGCCGTCGTCCGGAAGCCGGTGCTGCGGGCGTAGGTGACGGGCAGTGCGGTGCGGATCCCGGGGGTGTGGCGGATCGTGTCGAGCACGGTGGCGGGCTGCGCGGTGGGCTGGAGCTGCACCTGCCAGTCGACGGCGACGGACCGGGCGGCGCGCGCGGTCATCGTCGAGCGGGAGGCGGTCAGGAACGTACCGAGCGCGGCGATGAGGGCGACGGCCAGGGCTACGGTGAGGGCGGCCACGAGGAGCCTGCCGCCGCGGTGGCGGAGCAGGCCGGCCAGCCAGGCGGCGATCACGGTGTGCCTCCTCCGCCGGTGGTGGTGGCCGGGTGTACGTCGCTCACCGTCCCGGCACCGTGTGGAGGTCCGCCGACTTCCCGGGTGTGCCGGGGTGCCGGGCCGGCAGCCCCCTTCGCGGCGACCGCGTCCCCGAAGACGTCGGCGATGCGCCCGACGATGGTGTGGTCGCCGCGTCCCGCCGGTTCGTCGGCCGGAGCGGGGCGGGGCAGCGCCGCGAAGAGCACGGCAGCGACGAGCACGGCGGCGACGAGCACGGCGGCGAGGACGAGGAAGAGAGCGACCGGGGCGAGGGGGCCGGGGCGGTGCCGGCCCCCGCCCACCGGTCGGCCGGTGTTCACGGTGTGCCTCCGTCCGGGTGGAGGAGGAGCCGGCCGTCGCACATGGTCCAGCGGGTGTGCAGGCGTTCTCCGACGGACGGATCGTGGGTGCTCACCACCAGGGCGGCGCCGATCTCGTCGACCGCCGCCAGCAGGACGTCCACGACGTGGCGGCCCGTGGTGCGGTCGAGACGGCCGGTCGGTTCGTCGGCCAGGACGAGGCGGGGCCGGGCGGCCAGGACCCGGGCGACCGCGACGCGCTGTGCCTGGCCTCCCGAGATGTCGTCGGGCAGTCTGTCGGCGAGGTCGGCGACGCCGACGCGTTCCAGGGCGGCGAGCGCCCGTACGCGGGCGCGGTCGGCGCTCTCGCCGGCCAGCACCAGCGGCAGGCCCGTGTTCTCGGCGACGTCGAGGGTGGCGATGAGGCTGGGGCTCTGGAAGACGACCCCGATGGCCATCGCCCGCGCCCGTACCCGAGCCCGTACGCGAGCTCGCCGGCCGGCGGTGTCCGTGTGCCAGGGCCACACCACCTCGCCCGTGGTCGGCCGTTCCAGTCCGGCCATCAGGTGGAGCAGGGTGGACTTCCCCGAGCCCGAGGGCCCCATGACGGCGATCCGGTCGTCGGCGTGCACCCGGCAGTTCGTGCCGTGTACGGCGACCACGGCCGCGGGCCCGCGCCCGTACGTCCGCCCGGCATCCCGGCAGGTGACGAGCGCCCGGCCGGTCATGGCCGGAGCCTGCCGTCGCGGAGGGTCAGGACCCGGTCGGCGCCGCCCACGACGGCGGTGCTGTGGGTGACGAGGAGCACGCCCCGCCGTCCGTCGCTCCCCCGGGCCCGCAGCAGTTCCAGGACGCGGCGCTCGGTACCCCCGTCGAGTTCCCCCGTGGGCTCGTCGGCGAGCAGCAGGTCGGGGTCGTTGGCCAGGGCCACGGCCAGTGCGGCGCGGGCCAGTTCCCCGCCCGCCAGTTCGCGGGGCAGGGCGTGGGCGCGGCCGAGTAGGCCGACCCGGTCGAGGAGTACGTCGACGTCCTGGGCCGGGGTACCGTGGCGGCCGGCGGCCGTGCGGGCGAGGCGGATGTTGCGTGCCACGTCGAGGTGGGCGATCAGGTTCTCCGTCTGGAGGAGGATGCCGATCCGGCGGGCCCGGACCCCGGCCCGCTCGGCCTCCGGGCGGTGGCTGATCCGCTCCCCCGCTATCCGTACGGACCCGCCGGCGGGCTCGTCGAGGCCCGCGAGGCAGGCCAGCAGGGTGGACTTCCCCGAGCCGGAGGGGCCGACCACGGCCACGAGCTCTCCCGGGGCCACCGTGAGGGACACTCCGCGCAGGGCGAGGGTCTCCTCCTCCCCGGAACGGTAGAAGCGGTACAGCTCGCGCGCGTCGAGGGCCGGTGTGGTGCCCGTGCCGTGCGTGACCGCGTCCATCACCGCCACCTCAGCGAGTCGGTGACGGTCCGCCAGGGGTCGACGTTGTCGGCGTGGACCGGTCCCGAGAGGGTGACGACGACGTCACGGCCCCGGTGGTGGAAGACGTACCGCTCGAAGGCGTCGCGGACGGCCTTGCCCGTGACCGGGTCCGCGGCCGAGTTCCCCTGGTAGGTGTACCGGACGGCGGGGCCGGCCTTGCGGCTGACCTCGGTGGCCTTGCCGGGTGCGAAGGCGGGGACCGCCTTGGCCAGCGACGGCACGTCCCCCGCGGTCACCGAGGCGGGGGTGGGCGGCTTCGCCGCCGGGTGCTCGGACAGTTCGATGCGGTTCAGCTTGTCGGTGAAGGTGGTGACGGGGCCGGTGGTGGTGCGCGCCCAGCCCTCGGGCACGCTGACCGTGAACCCCGTACCGGGCGGCGCGAAGGGCACGTAGGCCTGGTTGTCGGGGATGTCACCGGGCGGGTTGGACTCGGCGGGGGCGGGCGGTGGCGGCTTCGGGCCGGCGGCCGTGGCGGAGCCGGACGCGCCGCATCCGGCGAGGACGGCGGTGAGGAGGACCACTCCCGCGCAGGGGGCGAGCGTGCCGCGTACGTTCATGAGGACCTCCGCAGGACGAGGTGTCTTCCACGCTAGGCAGCGCGAGGTGAAGCACCGGGGCGGCGACGGTTAGACGACGGCAAAACCGGCTGCCGGGCGCCATGATGGGCGCATGAGGCAGCGTGTGGTGCGGGTCGCGGTGTCCGCCGTGCTGGTGGCGCTCGTCCTGCTGGCCGTGCCGCTCGCCTGGGTCATCCACCAGTCCTTCTTCGAGGACGAACGCGGCGCCCTGGAGCGTACGGCGCTGGCCGCGACGGTCACGGTGGGGCCGGAGTTCGCCTCCGGTGACGCCCTGGAGCTGTCGCCGCCCAGGCCGGGCGGGACGCTGGGGGTGTACGACCTCGCGTCGCACCTGCGCGCGGGCAGGGGCGGGGCGGTCGCGGACCGGGTGACCCGGGAGGCGGCCGCCGGCCAGGCCGTCAGCGGCCGCACCGGGGCGGATCTGGTCGTCGCCGTCCCGGTGGTCTCCGGCGAGAAGGTGATCGCGGTGGTACGGGCCACGGTCCCCGCGCGGTCGGTCTGGACCCGGGTGCTGTGGGCCTGGGCGCTGCTCCTCGCGGTGACCCTGGTCGCGCTGGCCACGGCGGTCCTGGTGGCACGCCGGCAGGCCCGCGCGCTCAGCGCTCCGGTGGCGGCACTCTCCCGCACGGCCCGTGAGATCGCCGACGGCGACCTCGGCGCCCGGGCGGCGCCCTGCGGGATCACCGAACTGGACCAGCTGGCGCGCAGTCAGAACACCATGGTCGAGCGGCTGACCCAACTGCTGCGCCGGGAGCGTGATTTCAGTGCCAATGCCTCGCACCAGCTGCGCACTCCCCTGACCGGGCTCCAGCTCGGTCTGGAGGCCGCCCGGCAGCTCCCGCCGGGCTCGGACCTGCGTCCCGCCCTGCGGGAGGCCCTGGAGCAGGCACGCCATCTGGAAGAGACGGTCGAGGAGGTGCTGCGGCTGGCCCGGTCCGGGGCCGGCGGGGGGCCCGCGCTCCCCCGTGAGCCGCTCGGCCGGGTGCTGGAGCGGGCGGAGTCGCGGTGGCACGGTGTGCTCGCCGCGGCGGGCCGGCGGCTGGAGGTGCGCTCCCAGCCGGGGGCCGGTTCCTTCGAGGTCCCCGCCCGTACCACGGCGCAGGTCCTCGACGTCCTCATCGACAACGCCCTGCGCCACGGCCGGGGTACGACCACCGTCACCGCCCGCGAGGCGGCCGGGGCCGTCGCGGTCGACGTGGCCGACGAGGGGACGCTCACCCTGGACGCCGGGGCGGTCTTCGCCCGCGGCGGAACGGGCGGCTCCGGCACCGGGATCGGCCTGGCGGTGGCCCGGGAGCTCGCGGAGGCGGCAGGGGGCAGACTGAGCCTGCGCGGCACTTCGCCGACCACGTTCACCCTGCTCCTGCCCGCGGCGCCGGACTGAGCAGCTGCCGCGCCCCTCGCTCCGGTGCCGTCGCGTGCCGCGTCACGGCGTGCACCGCACCACCGCGTGCCCCGCTCTCGCGCTGGTCGAAGTCCCGGGGGCCGTGCCGTCGCGTGCGTTGCCCCCGGGCTCCGTACCGTCGGTCAGCCGACGATGGAGAAGAAGATCGAGCCGTCCTCGGCCCACCACCAGGCGCCCCGGCCGTCGTTCCACTCGGAGGCCCAGCTGTCGAGGCACTTGATCAGCTCCTCCAGGTCGTACCGCAGATCGGTGTCGATCCGGTCCAGCACCTCGCGGTAAGCGGCCACCGCGGGACCGGCCTGCGCCAGCGGCCAGCAGCCGATTTCGGGTGAGCCGTCCACGGGGCCGGGGATGTGGATGCCGATCTCCGCAGGCGGACCGCTGAAGACGTACTGGTAGGGCAGCAGGTCCGCGGGGACGCCCGCCGCGCTCAACGCGGCGTCCAGCGCGCCGAAGTAGGTGACGGGGCTCCGGTAACTCGCCAGGGTGTCGGGGTCGGAGGCGTTGTGGTCGATGATGATCTGGAGGGCCGCGTAATAGGCGCAGCCGGCGTACTGGGCGGTGGAGTCCGCCCGACCGGCTATCAGTCCCTCCAGCGCGTCCGGCACCGGCAGTCCCCAGTCCACTCCCTGGGCGTCGAGATCGTCCTGGCGCGCCCGCGCCTTCTGCCGCATGTTGCCCAGACGGCGCTCTTCGTCCGCCGTCAGATCGCGGGCGGGTACGAAACGCGCCACCGCGCCGCGGTTCGCCATGCTGAAATTCACTACCTTGCTCATGGGTCCATCCTGCCAACTGCCACTGACATCCGCGGTGTCCGGGCCTGGCGGACGGGCGCCGGCCGCGCACCCGGGGCCGGCGTCCCGAGCCGGATTCGTGCCCCGGCCCGGATTCGTGCCCCGAGCCGGATTCGTGTCCCGAGCCGGATGAATCGGCTCCCGGGGTGGAAGAAGCCTGCCAAGATGGAGTCCCCCGTCGCGAGGAGGCCGCGTTGACCAGTCCCGAGGCCAAGGGGCCCAAGGTCCCGCCGAGTTACCCCCCGCGGACCCCGCCACCGCAGAAGAAGCCGGTGGAGCCCCCGCGGCCGCAGCCCGCGACGAAGTCGGCCGACGGGATGCCGGTGCGCACCCGGCCGCGCATGGTGGTGCGGAACCGGCGTACGGCCGCGCACCCGTTCCGGGCGGACGCATGGGCCCCGGCGAAGGCCGTACGCCAGGTCCTGGAGACGGTCCGGGGGTGGGGGTACCCGGCCCTGGACGAGGAAGATCTGGCGAGCGTCGTACGGCTCCTCGTCACCTCGGCCGTGGCGGACGGGGGAAAGCGGCTCAGTGTGCATCTGGGCGACCAGGACCGGAAGGTGCTCGTCGCCGTCCTCAGCCACACCACGGGAGCGCCCGACCACACCGTGCTCGGCACGGTGGCCCTGCTCGCCACGGTCGACTCGGTCGGCACGGACACCGGGGAGGACGGTCGGCGCATGTGGGCGGTCCTGGACGGCGAGCCCCGCCGACGGCCGGTTCGTCATGCGGCTGCCGTCAGCGGCTGAAGCACCTTCTCAGGCGGCCGTGCACACGGGAGACCGGGAAACCGGGTGAGCGGTTCGGCGTGAGGGTGCGGGTCAGGCCAGGGCGAGGAAGAGCTTTTCGAGTTCTTCCTCGGTCATGGGGGGCTGGCTCTCGTCGGCGTTGGTCATGCACTGGCGCATGCCGCTGGCCACGATCTTGAAGCCCGCGCGGTCCAGGGCCTTGGAGACGGCGGCGAGCTGGGTGACCACGTCCTTGCAGTCGCGTCCGGCTTCGATCATGGCGATGACGCCCGCGAGCTGCCCCTGGGCGCGGCGCAGCCGGTTGAGGACTGCGTTCACTGCGTCGTCGTCGACCTTCACCGGTGCCTCCTGGCGTTGTGCGCTGTCCGCCCATGGTACCCCAGGGGGTATCCGGTCGACGAGGTCAGTGGTCGCGGAGGGCTTCGAGGGTGGCTTCGAGGTCGCCCCGGCGGGGGCGGTTGTGGGGGAGTTTGGCAAGGACGGCGGCCATGCCGCAGGTGTCGGTGAGGGCGGAGAAGGCCAGGCCGCCGGCGACGCCCGCGGAGGCGAGGCGGAATGCGGGGCGCAGGCGGCCGAGGGCGAGGCCGGTCAGGACGACGGCGCCCGCGGTGAGGCGGACCTGGCGATCCATGCTCCAGGCGGTGCGCGGGGCGTGGTCGGGTCGGTGGAGGGTGTGGCCGCCCTCGGTCCAGGCCTGGGTGCCTCCGGCGAGGGTGGCGGTGGTGATGCCGTTCTCGGCGAGGGTCTCGCAGGCCTTCGCGGAGCGGCTGCCGGAGGCGCAGACGACGAGGACGTCGCCGCGGTCGGCGGCTTCGCGGATGTCGGGCAGGGCGCGGGTGAGGTCGTCGAGGGGGATGTTGAGGGCGCCGGGGAGGTGACCGGTGGCGTATTCGCCGGGGGTGCGGACGTCCAGGACGATCAGTTCGTGCAGCCGGCTGTCGGCCTGCCGGGCGTCGAGGGTTCGGGGCTGGGTCATGGTGTTCCTCACGGGTGGGCGGGGGCCGCTGTCGCGGTACCCCATGGGATATCGATGACGGTGGTGGGGTGAAGGGGCTTGTCGCGAGGTCAGTGGAGGGCGTCGGCGAGCATGAGGGCGGCGACGGCCATCAGCACGGTCGCGAAGATCCGCTGGAGGGCGGGGCCCGAGACCTTGGCCGCGAGGCGTTTTCCGTCCCACGCGCCGAGGATCGCGGCGCCCGCGAAGGGGGCGATGACCGCCCAGTGCAGCGGGGCGTGGCTGCCGGCGCGGGCGGCGAGCGCGGCCAGGGAGTTGACGGTGATCACCAGGAGGCTGGTGCCGACGGCGGCCCGCATGTGCAGTCCCAGTACGGAGACCAGGGCCGGGACGGCGAGGAAGCCGCCGCCGACACCGAGGAACCCGGTGACCGCGCCGAGCCCGGCGCCCGCTCCGGCAGCACGGGCCGCCCGTATGGGCCGGGGCCCCCGGTCGGGGCCCGACGAGCCGAACATCCGCCAGGCCGCGAGGGCGGCCGTGGCGGCGAACGCCGCGGTCAGGACCGGTTCGGGGACGCGGGCGGCCAGCGTCGCCGCGGCCATGGCGGGCAGGATGCCCGCGGCCGCGAACAGGGCGCCGGTCTTCCAGCGGACGTGGCCGGAGGTGGCGTGGGTGTGGAGCGCGGTGGCGGAGGTGACGGTGACGATGATCAGGGATGCGGTGGTGGCCTCGGCCGGGGTGAAGCCGAGGAGGTAGATCAGGGCGGGTACGGCCAGGACGCTGCCACCGCCGCCGAGCGCCCCGAGGGCCAGTCCGATGACGGCTCCGGCGGCGAGGGCGAGTATGAGCGTGCTCACGCTGTCCGGCCGGGGCTTCCGCGCCCGTCGACGACCGGGAGCCCGGCCGACGCCCAGGCGTTCATGCCTCCCTCGACGTCCACGGCGTCGGCTCCGCGCCCGGTGAGCAGCTTGGCGGCCTGCCGGGAGCGGTGCCCGGAGCGGCAGATCACCACCAGTGGCCGGTTCCGGGCGGCAGCGGGGAGGTCGGCGCCGGTGGCGAGCCGGGAGAGCGGGGCGTGTACGGCTCCGGGGGCGTGTCCGGCGTTCCACTCGGCCTGTTCGCGTACGTCGAGGAGCACGGCGGCTCCGTCGGTGGTGTCCCGGTGGGCCTGGGCGGGGGTGACGCGGGCGGGGCCGCGACGGAAGAGGAACATCCGTCTTCCTTCCGGTTCTCAGTGTCGGGGTGGGGGTGGGGGGTGGGGGGTGGGGGGGGGTTCAGCTGCCGTCGGTGAGGGGCAGGCCGGCCTCGGAGGCGGCGGCGAAGGAGTCGTCGACGGCGACGACGTCACGTCCGGCCGCGTCCAGCAGGGAGGCGGCGATCGCGGCCCGCATCCCGCCGGCGCAGTGCACCCACACGGTTCCGGCCGGGACGTCGGCCAGGCGCCGGTGCAGGTCGTGGACGGGGATGTGCACGGAGCCCTCGATCCAGCCCGTGGCGCGCTCTGAGTCGCGGCGCACGTCCAGGACCACCGGTCGGGAGTCCGCGGCACGGGCGGCGAGGTCGGCGAAGGTGGCCCGGGGGAAGGACCGCGGGGAGTGCCCGTCGGGAACCCAGTCACGGGGGGTGCCGGTGGCGGCCGCGGCCGGGCGGTCGATGCCGACGCGGACCAGTTCGCGCTGGGCGGCGGCGAGCTGGGCGGGTGATTCCGCGAGGAGGGTGACGGGCTTGCCCCAGGGGATCATCCAGGCGAGGTAGGTGGCGATCTTCCCCTCGGCCTCGAAGTTGAAGGAGCCCGCCACGTGTCCTTCGGCGAACGCGACCCGGTTGCGCAGGTCCACCACCCACTCGCCGGCGGCCAGACGTCGCGCGATGTCTGCCGCGTCGGTCAGGGGAGGCGTCCTCAGGTCCACCGGCCGGGGGCCGGCGGCGTTGGCGGGGCCCATGTGGGCGTAGTAGGCGGGCACGTCCTCGAGGCCGGCCAGCAGGGCGGCGACGAAGCTGTCGACGTCCATGACCAGGGCTTCGTTGGCGCTCTTCTCCCTGCCGATGGTGGTGGTGTCGCCCTCCGACTGGGAGGAGGAGCAGAAGCTGCCGAATCCGTGGGTGGGCAGCACCGCCGTCTCGTCGGGGAGCTCGGCGGCCAGGCGGTGCGCGGAGGCGTGCTGGGCGCGGGCCAGCTCCACGGTCAGCCGGGGCTCCACCAGGTCGGGGCGGCCCACCGAGCCGATCAGCAGCGAACCGCCGGTGAAGACCGCCGCGACCGCTCCCCGCTCCTCCAGGACGTAGGAGGTGTGGTGGGGCGTGTGGCCCGGGGTGGCCAGCGCCCGCAACGTGATCCCTTCGTCGACGCCCACGGTGTCGCCGTCGGTCACCGGGGTCCGGGTGAAGCCGACGCGCGCGCCGGCGGGCACCAGGTAGGCGGCGCCGGTCAGGCGGGCCAGGTCCAGGCCGCCGCTCACGTAGTCGTTGTGCAGGTGGGTCTCGACCACGTGGGAGATCCGCACCCCGCGTGCCGCGGCCGCCGCGAGGACCCGGTCGATGTCGCGGGGCGGGTCGACGACCGCCGCGGTGCGCGCGCCGCCCGCCAGGTAGCTGCGGTTTCCGAGGCCCTCGGTCTCGATGGTGTCGATGAAGAACACGTGCTCGCTCCTTTCGGCTGACATTTACCCCCGGGGGTATATCCCGAGCGTAGCACGGGTACCCCCGGGGGTATTTTTGACCGCGTACGTACGACAGGTACGGCGAACGCGCCGGAGCGCACGAAAAGGGGCCGCCACCCCGTTCGGGGGCGACGGCCCGGGACCACGCGGGGTCGTACGGATGCCGCTCGCAGCGGCGGTGCCGCCATCGGCGCGGGCGGATCCCGCCCCCGCCGGAGCCCTCTCCCCGACGTCGGCCCCCGTCAAGGGGGTTGGCGGCGCGGGTGGGCTCACGTAGCATACGCGCGAAACATGAGCCCTACTCACATTGAGGCTGCGTGTGATCTCCTACCATTCCGAAGCCCGCCTCTGGCTGCTGAGCACGCCCGGCACCTCCTACGCCTTCCGGCTGGACGCCGACGACGTCCCCCGGCACGTGCACTGGGGCCCGCAACTGACCCTGGAGCAGGCCGTCGTGATCGCGGGCGACCTGCCCGCCGAGGACCCCGGCGGCGACGACCCCGGCGGCGAGGAGTTCGCCGTCGAGGGCGGTCTGCGGTTCGGGGCACCGTCGTTGACCGTCCGGTTCGAAGACGGCGTGCGCGGCTTCGAGTGGCGGTTCGTCTCGCACCGGGCCGAGGCCGGCCTGCTCACGCTCTCCTTCACCGACCGCGTCCGCTCCCTGGCCCTCGACCTGAACTACCGGCTCCGGGACGGCCACGACCAGGTGGAACGCTGGGCGGTGCTCACCGCGGACGAGCCGGTGGACGTCCTGCGGTTCGACTCCGCCGCCTGGACACTGCCCGCCCGCGACGACTACCGGGTGAGCCACGTGGTGGGAGAGTGGGGCAGGGAGTTCCAGCTCCGGCGCGACCGGGTGACCGTCGGGGAGACGGTGTTCACCAGCCGCCTCGGCATCACGGGGCGGCACGCCGGACCCTGGTTGATGCTCGACGCGCACGACGCCGCGGAGGAACACGGCGAGGTCTGGAGCGCGGCCCTCGCCTGGAGCGGCAGCCGCCGCACCACCCTGCGCCGCGACCCGTACGGCCGCGCCTCCTGGACCGGGGGCTTCGGCCACGAGGGCCTGGTCTGGAAACTGCTCCCCGGCGAGCGCCTGGAGACCCCCGTCTTCACCGGGCTGTACGCCCCCGACGGCTTCGGCGGCACCAGCCGCCGCTGGCACGCCTACGTCGAGGACCGGGTGCTGCCCGCCCGGCCGGCCGAACGCCCGCTGATCTTCAACTCGTGGGAGGCGACCGAGTTCGACATCGGCGAGGAGCAGCAGACCGAACTGGCCGGGCTGGCCGCGGGGATCGGCGTCGAGGTCTTCGTGGTGGACGACGCCTGGTTCGGCGCCCGCACCAGCGACATGGCGGGGCTCGGCGACTGGTGGCCCAACCCCGACCGCTTCCCGAACGGCCTGCGCCCGCTCGCCGACCACGTCCGCGCGCTGGGCATGGGTTTCGGCCTGTGGGTCGAGCCCGAGGCGGTCAACCCCGACAGCGACCTGTTCCGTGCGCACCCCGACTGGATCCTCTGCCAGGACGGCCGTACCCGCACGCAGGGCCGCAACCAGCACGTGCTGGACTTCGCCCGCCGCGACGTCCGTGAATGGGCGGTCGAATGGCTGGTGCGGACCGTCACCGAGCTGGACGTCGCCTTCCTCAAATGGGACATGAACCGGTCCTTCAGCGAGGCGGGGCAGCCGGGGGCCGCCGACCCCGACCGGGTCTGGATCGAGCACACGCGGGGCGTCTACGAGGTGATGGACCGGCTGCGCGCCGCCCGTCCCGGCCTGTACCTGGAGTCGTGCGCGGGCGGCGGCGGGCGGGCCGACCTGGGCGTGCTGGCCCGCGCCGACCAGGTCTGGGCCTCGGACAACACCGACGCCGCCGAACGGGTCGCGATCCAGCACGGCCACTGCCAGCTGCTGCCCGCCCGGACCATGGGCGCCTGGGTCACCGACAGCCCGAACGGCTCCACCGCCCGCCCCGCCCCGGTCCGGTACCGCTTCCATGTCTCCATGGCCGGAGCCATGGGCATCGGCGGCGACCTGCGGAAATGGAGCGAGGACGAACTGGGCTGGGCCCGGGCGCTGGTCGACCAGTACAAGCGGATCCGGCCCGTGGTGCACGGCGGAGCCCTGTACCGCCTCGGGCACGACGCCGTGCAGTACCTCGCCGGGGACGAGGCCGTCGTCTTCCGGTTCCAGCCGTCCGGGCTGGACCGGACCGTCGCCCGCACCCGGCTGAAGGGCCTCGACCCCCGTGCCCGCTACCGGGACGAGGACACCGGGGCCGTCCACGAAGGCGCCGTCCTGCTCGGCCACGGCCTCCCGCCGCTGCTGTCCTTCGACTGCACGAGCGAGCTCGTCCACCTCAAGAGAGTGCCCCGATGAGCCTCGCCCCCGCACGGCCCGAGGCCCTCGCCGAGCCGACCCGCAGGGTCGGCCCCGGCTGGATCCTCCTGTACGTGCTGGCCAACACCGGGATGTTCATCCCGATGCAGGTGCCGACCACGTTCCTGATGCCCGCGCAGATCGCCGAGATCGATCCGGCGGGGAAGGTCGGCGCCTACGCCTGGGTCAGCGCGATGGGCGCGATCTCGGGAATCGTGATCGCGCCGCTGGCGGGCGCGCTCTGCGACCGCACCACCGGCCGTTTCGGCCGCCGCCGGCCGTGGATGATCGCGGGTTCGCTGGCCTGCATGGCGGCGCTGGTCTTCACCGGCGTCCAGACGACGGTCGCCGGCGTCGCGATCGGCTCCCTCGTGCTGTCCGCCGCCTTCATGATCATCGGAGCCGGGATCGCGCCGGTGGTGCCCGACCGGGTCCCCGTCGCACAGCGCGGTGTGGTCCTGGGCTGGGCCACGGTCCCGCAGGCCGGCGGCCTGATCGCGGGCGGGCTGCTGCTCGGACTCATCGGGGGCTTCCCCGCCCAGTACGTGCTGATGGCCTCGTTCCCGCTGCTGATCGTGCTGTTCGCGGTCGTCATGAAGGACCCGCCGCTTCCCCCCGGCCACCGCGAGCCGTTCTCGCCGCGCGCGTTCCTGGCGGGCTACCGGATCAGCCCGCGCAGGCACCCCGACTTCGTCTGGGCGATGGGCTCCCGGTTCATCATGGGGCTGGGCTACGGCCTGGGCACGCTCTACATGCCGTACTTCCTGGACGACGTCCTGCACTACGAGCAGTTGTTCCCCGGCCGGTCCACCGAGGACGGCCTGCTCATCGTGGTCGGCGTCAACTGCCTGGCCACGGTCTCGACGGTCGTCCTCAGCGGCTGGCTCTCGGACAGGCTGGGCAAGCGCCGCATGCTCGTCTTCGCCGGCGGCGTCACGATGGCCGTCGCCGCGATCCCGCTCGCCCTGTCGCCCACCTGGACCATGACGCTGGTCGCGGCCGTCATCCTGGGTCTCGGCTACGGCGTGTACCTGGCCGTCGACACCGCCCTGGTCACCGAGGTGCTGCCCGCCTCGGCGGACCGGGGCAAGGACATGGCCCTGGCCAACCTGATGGCTTCCCTGCCCTACGTCCTGGTACCCCCGATCGCCTCCGTCGTACTCGGGGAACTGGGCGGCTACCCCTCCTTGTTCCTCTGCTCGGCGGCCATGTCCGCGCTGGGCGCGGTCCTGGTCTGGAAGGTCAGGAGCATCCGCTAGTGCGCTTCCCGACCCGTCGCGAGCGACCGGATCCGATCGCTCAGGTAGCTGTTGAGGACTCGTTTGCACTCGGCGATCAGCTGGGGGTCGCCCTGCGGATCGGTGCGGAAGGCGAGTCCGAGCACGCCGTCCGCGCATTCCAGGGCCACCCGTACGGCGATGTCCAGTTCGGCGTCGTCCTGGACGCCGGACAGGGACGCGGTCAGCGAGCGCAGCCGTCCGGCGACCGCCGTGTTGTTGTCCAGGGCCGGATCGAGGGTGTGGTCCCGGCCCACCGCGCCGAAGTCGACCACGCCGAAACCGGCGACCGTCCGGCGCATGGCGACGTACTCCTCGACGGCCACCTCGACGACGCCCGGGACGTCCTGCGGGTTCTCGCGCTCCATCCGGACCGCGACCCGCTCCAGGAACGCCTCCAGGTTCCGGGCGGCGAGCGCGCCGATCAGCCCCTCCCGGTCGGAGAAGAACTGGTAGAGGGTGCCGATGGACACCTCGGCCCTGCGCGCCACTTCCTTCGTGGTCAGAGCGGCGTAGCCGACCTCGTCGAGGAGTTCGGCGCAGGCGTCCAGCAGCCGCTCGAAACGTTCGGCACTGCGCTTCTGGACGGGACGGCGGCGCAGCGTCTGGGGGTGGCGGTCTTGATTCACCGTTCCATCATCCCATCCGGCCAGCTAATATGAGTCAGACTCACATTTTGGGAGGTTGCAGGAGATGAAGCTGGACCATCTGCCGGCGGACTTCGTCTGGGGTGCCTCGACGGCGTCCTACCAGATCGAGGGCGCCACCAAGGAGGACGGCCGGGGCCCGTCGGTCTGGGACACCTTCACCGCCCGCACCGGTACGGTCCGCGACGGGCACACCGGTGACGTGGCCTGCGACCACTACCACCGGTACGAGGAGGATCTGGCGCTGATGGCCGAAGCGGGCCTGACCGGCTACCGCTTCTCCATCGCCTGGCCCAGGATCCGGCCGACCGGCAGCGGCGGGGTAAACCCCCAGGGCCTGGACTTCTACGACCGGCTGGTCGACGGCCTGCTCGCGCGCGGCGTCGAACCCGTCCCGACGCTGTTCCACTGGGACCTCCCGCAGGGCCTGGAGGACGAGGGCGGCTGGCTGAACCGCGAGACCGCGTACCGCTTCGCCGAGTACGCCGCCGTGGTGGCCGACAGGCTGGGCGACCGCGTCCAGAAGTGGATCACGCTCAACGAGCCGTTCATCCACGCGGTCTGGGGCTACGGCCTCGGCGTCCACGCGCCGGGCCGCACCCTGTTCCTGGACTGCCTGCCGGTCGTCCACCACCAACTGCTCGCCCACGGCCTGGCGCTGCGGGAGCTGCGGTCACGCGGCCTCCAGGTCATGATCGCCAACAACTGCACCCCGGTCTGGGCCGCCTCGGACGCCCCCGCCGACCGCGCCGCCGCGCAGGCCTACGACAACCTCCACAACCGCCTGTTCAACGACCCGATCCTGACGGGCGCCTACCCCGACCTGTCCGCCTACGGGGCGGACGCCACCCTCGGCGGCTCCGTCCGGGACGGCGACCTCGAACTGATCTCGGCCCCGCTGGACGCGCTCGGCATCAACTACTACAACCCGACGCGCATCCAGGCTCCGACGTCGGAGGGCCTGCCGTTCGAAGAGGCTCCCATCGAGGGCTACCGCCGCACCGCCTTCGACTGGCCCGTCGTCCCCGACGGCCTACGGGAACTGCTCGTCGGCCTCAAGGAGCGTTACCCGGCCCTCCCGCCGGTCTACATCACGGAGAACGGCTGTTCGGTGGAGGACGTCGTCACCGCGGACGGCACCGTCCCCGACCTGGACCGCATCGACTACCTGGACTCCCATCTCCGGGCCGTCGACGCCGCCGTGGCACAGGGCGTGGACGTCCGCGGCTACTTCACCTGGACCCTGATGGACAACTTCGAATGGGCCGAGGGCTTCCACCAGCGCTTCGGTCTCGTCCACGTCGACCACGACACCCAGGTCCGCACCCCGAAGGCGTCCTTCGCCTGGTACCGCGATCTCATCCGCGCCCAGCGCGGCTGAGCCGGTGGCCGGTGGGGCCGGTGGGGCCGGCAGCCGGTGGCTCAGCGGCGCCAGTCGGCCTCCAGGTCGTGGGAGTCGGCCTTGGTGAGCTGGGTCAGCGCAGTGCCGTCGGCCCGTACCAGGTAGAGGTGTTCGGGGTCCGCGTCGTCGGAACCGCCCCTGGTGAAGACCAGGCGGCTGCCGTCCGGGGACCAGGAGGGGTTCTTGTCGTGGGCACGGGCCGCGGTGATCCGGTGGAGTCCGGTGCCGTCGGGGCGTACGAGGTAGAGGTGGGCGAAGCCGGAGGCGTCCACGCGGCTGAAGGCGATCCGGCCACCGGACGACCAGTCGGGCGTCCAGTCGTGGGAGCCGCTCCCGGTGACCGGCGTCTCGGCCAGGGTGGACAGCCGGATCCGCATCACCCTGCTGTGTCCGCCCGCGTCCGCGCGGCTGAACGCGAGGTACCCGCCGTCCGGGGACCACGTCGGATGGAGGTCGTCCGCCGCCGCGTGGGTGAGCCGGGTGGCGGGAGTACCGTCCAGGCCGGCCACGTAGATCTCGCGCTGGGTGCCGACCGGCTCGGCGTAGGCGATCCGCTTGCCGTCCGGGGACCACGCCGGGTCGGAGGCGCCCTCGGTGCCGGGGACGGCCTTCAGGTCGCCGCCCGTGCTGTTCATCGTCCAGATGCCGTCGACGGCGCCGCCGGATCCGTGGCGGACGAAGGCCACCCGCTTGCCGTCCGGGGACCAACTGGGCATCACGTCGCTGATGGTGGGGGTGTGCGTGACGTCGACGGGAGAGCCGCCACCGGGGGAGATCACGTAGAGGTCTTCCGTGGGCGCCGCCGCGGTGTAGCGGGCGAAGGCGATCAGGTGGCCCCCTGCCGCGCCCGCGTCCGCCGCGGCACCGAGGGTCAGTGGTGCGGCCAGGGCGATCGCGGTGGCGGCCACCGCCGCCCAGCGGCGCCGCGCCGTGCCGGTCGCGCCGGATCTGCCGGTTCTCCGGTCCCTTGCTGCCGTTGTGCCGGTGCGGTGTCGCAGGCGTATCACGGTGTCCACCCCGATCCCTCCATGCGGCCTGCTGCGGGCCGCTCCGGCCCGTAACATCCCACCGATGGGGCTCCGGGGGAAGCGACGGCAGCCGGGTCCCCGGGGGCGGGGTGCGGCGAGGGAGCCCCGCACGCCCGCCCCGGTCGAACGGCGGGGACCTCCGGTCACGTCCGTGGCGCTGCCGGGTCGGGGGCGAGGTCCTGCTCCCGGACCGGTACCCGCGCGAGCGCGTCGAGCACGACCGCCGCGACGCGTTGCTGACCGGCGGGGGTGAGGTGGAGGCCGTCCTCCTCCACGCGGCCGTGCGCGGCGGCCCGGGTGTCGACCGTGGTCCCGGGCTCCGCGAGCAGCAGTTCGGCGAGGGCGTCGAGGTCCGCCGAGGCCCAGGTGAGCCCCGCCCTGCGGAAGTGCGCGTACCGCGCGACCCGTCCGGCATCGACTCCGGTCGGGGTGAGCCAGATCCACCGGGCCCCGGTCCGGCGGACCGTCAGGTCGCGCAGGGCCCGCAGGGCCCGGCGGGTCTCGGCGGCGGCGACCAGCGGGACCCCGTCGAGTCGCTGGACGTCGTTCGCCCCCAGCATGCACAGCACCCAGTCGGGGCGCTGGAACGCGAGCAGCGGGACGTTCGCCAGGGCTTGGGTCGTCGTACTTCCGGTCAGGGCCAGGTTGGTGGCGCGGACGCCCTCCGGGAGCAGGTGTCGCAGGATCTCGAACCAGGAGAGCCGGTCGGCGGTGGTGCTCTCCCCGACGGCCACGACGTGCTCGCCCGGCCGGAACGGCAGCCCGGCCAGGCTCGCGGCCGCCCCCGGCGCGGCCGCGAGCGCGGCGGCGGCCGCTCGGTTCCGCTCTTCGAACCGGTCCAGGCGGATCCGGTAGCCGGCCTCGTCGAGCCCGAACAGGGGCGCGAGCACGGCCTCGTCGGGCGCGGGGCCGAGGTGGCGCAGGAGCTTCTCGGGCTGGTGGAAGCGGAGCATTCGTTCCGCCGGGTCGTGGGCGGGGGCGGGGGCGGGGGCGGTGGCGGTGGTGTCGTTCGTCATGGCGGTCAGCCCTCCGTACGGACACGGCGGCGCGGCAGCAGGAACCCGGCCGCGATCAGCCACAGCAGACCGGCGAACCGGGCGACCGGCAGCAGCAGCGCGGCGCCGTCGGCCAGCAGGACCAGCGTGGACAGTTCGGCGATCGTGGCGATGACCAGGCCCGTTACGGCGAGGGCGCGGGGCAGCAGGCCGGCGAGCAGCCCCGGTACGGCGATCCCGGCGACCAGCAGCCCCAGGAAGACGACGTGGGCGGGCCCGCCGAGCCCGAAGGCCAGGTACTGCAGGGGCCGTACGAGTTCGGCGTGAGCGGCCACCTCGGACCGCGACAGCACCCAGGTGACCAGTCCGGAGCAGGCCAGGAAGGCCGCGCCGAGGACGCCCCCGGCGAGGGCGATCGTGGCGCCGGGGGCGCGGACCCCGAGCTTGTGCAGCCGCGCCGAGACGGTCGCGGCGTAGATCGCGAGCGGCACCGAGGCCGCGAACTGCAGGGCCCCGGAGAGGCGGACCGCGCCGGTGTGGTCGCGGAAGTAGGAGGTCACGGTGTCGGTGGAGCCGAAGGGCGAGGGGAAGGTGTCCCCGCCCGCGAGGAGGGTGCTGGACACGAGCCCGGCGAGGAAGAGGGCGGTGAAGACCACGGCGAGGATGCCGGGCGGCGGCCCGGCCTGCGGGTCGCGTCGGCCGCGCGTCTCGGTGGCGGCGGTCTCGGGGATGGCGGTCACGGCAGAATCCGTTCTTTCAAGTTAATCGTTCACCGATGAGAATCATTGCTCCTGGCTTACGATAGGCGGGTGAACAGTTCCCGGCAACCGCATACGACGGATCCCGCCCCGGCCACGGCCCCGGCCACCGGGCCGCGCGGAGCCGCGTTCCTCCTCGCCCAGATCGGCGCGCACGCCGCCGGACGCTTCGCCGAACGCATCGGCCACCTGGGACTGACCCCGGCGGACGTCGGACTGCTGCGCATGATCGCCGGGCAGCCGGGGCGCAGCCAGCGGGCCCTCGCGGAGCAACTGGGCGTCGTACCGAGTCGTGTCGTCACGCTCATCGACGGCCTGGAGGGCAAGGACCTCGTCGAACGGCGGCGCAGCGCCGAGGACCGCCGCAACCACGAACTCCACCTCACGGCGGAGGGCGTTCGCACGCTCCGCGCGGTCTCCCGCGCGGCCGCCGCCCACGAGGACGCCCTGCTCGCCGCCCTCGACCCGGAGCAGCGCACGCACCTCCTCGGCCTCCTCGAACGCATCGCCGCCGAACAGGAGCTGACCGCGGGAGTCCACCCCGGCTACCGCAACCGCGGCTGAATCCCGCTCCGGGCGGCCGGGACCCTGTTGCGGACCGGACCATCCGCCGCGTCGGCGGGCCTGATTCGCACGGGCCGGGTGTGGCAAGTCGGGTGCAAGCGCCCTGCAAACGGGCTCCGAAGACTGGGCTCACGACCGGTGCCGTCCGGTCGCCCGGCCCCCGCCCCGTAGCCGATCGAGGAGCCTTCCGCGATGCGCATTGGATTCAGCGTCCCCCAGTTCGGCCCGTTCGCCGACCCCCACCGCACGGCCGGCATGTGCACCGCCCTGGAGGCCCTGGGGTGCGACAGCCTCTGGGTCGCCGACCGGCTCCTGTCCCCGCTCACGCCCCCGGAGGGGTACGCGGGTGGGAAGCCGATGCCCGTCCGGTACGGGACCCACCTCGACCCGCTGCTCACACTGGGCCTGGCGGCCTCGGCGACCGAGCGGGTACGTCTGGGCAGCAGCACGCTCAACGCCCTGTGGCAGCCGCCCCTCGTGCTCGCCCGGGCGTTGACGACCCTCGACCTGATCAGCCGCGGACGCCTGGACGTGGGCATCGGGCTGGGCTGGATGCGGGAAGAGTACACGGCCACCGGTGTGCCGTGGCGGGGGCGCGGCGCCCGGTTGGAGGAGACTCTGGACGTCCTGGAGGCCGTGTGGCGGTCCGCCACGGTCGCACATGCCGGACCGCTGTGGACGATCTCCGAGTCGACGGTCCTGCCCAACCCCGTGCAGAAGCCGAGGCCGCCGATCCTGCTGGGCGGCTTCACCCCGTTCGCCCTGGAGCGGGTCGGCCGGCGTGCCGACGGTTGGCTCGCGGCGTCGATGCCCGTGCCGTTCTTCAACGGCCTGTGGGCCGTGGCCGTCGAGGCGGCCGAGCGGGCGGGGCGGGACCCGGCGGGACTGCGCCGGGTGTTCCGCGTGAACGCCGACGTCACCGCGGCCGAGGCCGCACCCGAGGAGACACATCACCGCGGGACCGTGCGCCAGATCTGCGATCACCTGCGGACGATGTGCGGGGAGGAGACCGACGAGGTGCTGGTCGACCTCCAACTGACGACGGACTCGCCCGACCGGTTCCTCGACCTGGCAGCGGAGTTCGTGGCCGAGCTGACCGGGAACTCACCGTGACGGGCTCTGCCCGGGCTCTGCCGGGAGCTCGGCCAGGGCGGCTCGGGCCGCTTCGTCCCAGTGGGGCGAATCCCACGCGGCGGCAACCCGTACGGCTTCGAGGAAGTGGCGCCGGGCCTGCCGCGGGTGTCCCAGGAACCGGGCGAGTTCGCCCAGGGTCTGCGCGACGGGCCGGAAGACGAGGCTGAGGCTGCTCGCACCGCCTGCCAGACCCTGGAGGGGCAGCAGGTCCCGGTAGACCTCGGCGGCCGCTTCCCGGTCGCCGAACGCGATGGCGGCCGTACCGCGCAGGGCGGCCAGTATGGAGTAGGCGAAGTCGGGCAGGAGCGGCGCGCGTTGGTCGAAGACCTCCCGTGCCTGTTCGGGGCGGCCCGCGGCCCGCAGTGCGAGTGCGGTGAGGGCCTCGTTGTGCGGCTTGTACTGCTCCCACACCGCGAGCAGCACGGGCAGGACTTCGGCGAGCCGGCCCTGCTGCAGCCGGATGCACCCGACGGCCAGGCCTGCCAGCCCGCTGAGGTCCACTGCCCCGCGCGCCCGCAGTTCCGCCACCGCCGATCCCAGTTCCTGTTCCGCCTCGTCGAATCGCCCCCGGGCCAGGGCGAGCATGGGGCGGCGCAGCCTGGCCACCGCGAACGCGCCCCGGAGCCCGTAGGTACGGGCGATCTCGTCGGCGTGCAGGAGGCACTGCTCCATCTCCGCCGGGTCGTTGCGGGCGGCGGCGAGACGGGCGGCGGTGTAGGCACTCATCCAGGAGTACTCGGGGCTGTCCTGGGAGGCGGCCACCGCGGAGAGTTCCTCGTGGAGCTCCCGGTAGGCGTCGGGTTCGAGTTCGCAGTCGATCCGGCGGAGCAGCGAGGTGAGCGTCAGGCCCCGAAGGCGTGGTTCGTCCAGGGTGCGGGCGAGCTCCACGGCTTGGCGTGCCACGGCAACGGCGCGGGGGTCGGTGTCGTCGAGCGCATCGGCGAGCTGGTCGAGGAGCAGGCACCGCTGCCGTTCGGCCAGGTCGTGGCCCTCCAGCAGTTCCGTGAGTTCCCCGACGGCTTCCGGGTCGGACGCCGCGTACGCGCGGACGCGCCAGGGCGTCGGTTCGGTCCACGTGGTGTAGGCGGCGGTCAGCAGGTCGGCCCGGCCCGCCGCGCGGGCCACCCGTACGGCCTGCTGCTGTGCCTCGCGGGCGGGTACCACGGCGCCCATCCGGATCCGGCAGTCCACGAGCCGGCCCAGCAGCAGCACGCGCAGCAGGGCCGGGTCCTGGTCGGTGAAGGCGGAGGGTTGGCCGGCCAGCAGGTCGAGGGCCGCGCCGAGGAGCGTTTCGGCGTCCTGCGGGGCGTAGCGGCTCACCGCCTGTTCGCACGCGAGCCGGGCGTGGTGGACCGCGGGCCCCGCATCGGCGGTCACGACCGCGGCCGCCCGCAGGAGGTGGTGGGCCGTGGCGGCGACGTCGTCGGAGCCGAGGGCGATCAGGCTCCTGCCCAGTCGGGAGTGCATCCGCGCCAGCCGCAGGCGGGTGAGGTCGGCTTCCAGCGCGTCCCGTACGAGGGCGTGGCTGAAGCGGACCGTGCCCGGACGCGGCTCGGTGAGGAGTCCGGCGCCGACGCCCGCGTCCAGGGCGTCGAGGAGCTGGTCGCCATCGCCGTCCGCGGCGTGGACCAGGAGGGCGACCGCGGACTCCCGCCCGGCGACGGCCGCCAGGCGCAGTCCGGCGGTCACGGTGGGCGCCAGCAGCGCGAGCCGCCTCCGCAGCACGTCCTGGACCCCTTGCGGAATGCGGGCCAGCGCCTGCTCCTCCCCCTCGCCGGCCAGAAGGAGTGAACTCTCGCGCAGGTAGAAGGGGTTTCCCCCGGCGCGTTCGGCCAGAGCCGCCGCGGCCCGGTCGCTGATGCCGGTGGCGGCCCGCCGCAGCAGCGCCTTCGCATGGTCGTCCGAGAGGCCGCCGAGCGGCAGCCGTACGGGTGAGCAGGCCGCCAGGCGTGCCAGTGCCCCGGTGAGATCGCCCTCGCCCGTGCGGTACGAGCCCACCAGGAGCAGCGGTACCTCGCGCAGCTGCTCGGCGCAGAGCAGGAACAGTTCGACGCTCTCCTGGTCACCCCGGTGCAGGTCCTCCAGGACGATCGCCAGCGGCCGCCGCAGGGCGGCGTCACGGAGCCAGCCGAGGAGCGCGCTGTGCAGGCGGAAGCGCCGGGCCGGGCTGCCGTCCGGTTGCACGGGGTCGCTCACGGTGCCCGGGGCCAGCAGCGGAGCGAGCTCATCGGCGTACGGGCCCGGTGCGGCCTCCGTCGCGAGGAGCGGCAGCATCTCGAACCAGGCCCGGCCGGGCGGGGCGCCTTCGCTCTCCGGGCACTGCCCGGACCCGGCCAGCCAGCCCTGCTCGCGCAGTTGGCGAAGGGCGGTCTCCAGGAGGCTGGACTTGCCGATGCCGGCTTCACCCGAGACCAGGACCACCTGTGCCCGGCCGCCCCGTGCCCGGTCCGCCGCGGCGGCGAGCCGGGCCAGCTCTTCGTCGCGGCCCAGGAGCCGGTCCGCCGTCCGGACCGTCGGTGCGGTCGGCGTGCCGGGGCCGACGGCGACGACGGGGGTCTGCGCCGCCTGCACGGCAGGGGCCGTCCCGGCGCGGACGGTCGCCGAGGCGGGTGACCCGGTCGCCTGCCGAAGCAGGTCGATGCGCTGGTGCAGCAGGGCCTGTTCCAGTTCCAGCAGGGCGGGCCCGGGTTCGACGCCGAGTTCCTCGCCGAGTACGTGGCGGGCCTGCCGCAGCGCGGCCAGGGCGTCCCCTTGCCGGTTCCGCGCCCACAGGGCCAGGGCCAGCAGCCGCCAGCCCTCCTCGTGCAGCGGCTGTTCCGCCGTCAGCGCGCCCGCGTCGGCGACGGCCTGCGCGGCCTGCCCGCAGCCCAGCCGGGCCGCCGCCAGCCGTTCGCGTGCGGTGCGGCGCATCTCCTCCAGGCGGGTGCGTTCACCCGCGGTCCACGGCTCGTCCGCGAATTCCGCGTACGGCTGCCCGCCCCACGTGGCGAGCGCCCGGGACATGCCCTCGGCGACGCGGTGGGCGGGCAGCCCGGCCGTCGAGCAGGCCGCCACCCGGTCCTCGAACACCCAGGCGTCCACCGCCCCCGGGTCCAGGGCGAGGGCATAGCCGTAGGGGGCACTGAGGAGGATCCGCGCGGGAGCCCGGGGCGCCCGTTCCGGTTCGAGGAGGCGCCGCAGACGCGCGATGTACGCGTGGAGCGACGCCTGTGCGCTGGGCGGGGTGTGCGTCGGCCACAGCCTCTCGACGATCCGCTCCGTGGGCACGACCGCGCCCCGGGCGAGGAGCAGTTGGACCAGGACCATCCGTGCGAGCCGGCCGCGGGCGTCGACCGGGCGGCCGTCGACCTCGGCCCGGAACGGGCCGAGCACCTTCACTGTAACCATGACATGGACATCGTAAGCGAAACACGGAAGCGCAGATCTTCGCTGATCAGTGGTGCGGAGACCCCGTCACGGCCGGCAGGCGGGCCCGGTCGGCCGGCACGAGGCGTGCCGACCGGTACGGGTGACGCCGCAGCCGGCTGAGTGCTGCGGCGGCGAGCCCGATCAGGGTGCGCACGCGGGCCCCCTTCGGGCGGGGCAGCGGTTCGGCACGCTCAACTCCGCTCCGCCTGCCGTGCCGAATCCGCGAGGGCGCGGAACAGTTCCCATTGCACCTTCGGGCGCCGCAGGCCGCGACGTGCGAGGTAGCGCTCGGTGGACCGCTTCGTCCGGCGCAGGACCCGCAGCGCATCGCTCGCGCGGCCCGAGCCCATCGGTTCGACCACGGTGGACGGCACCAGTAGCCAGCCGGCGTCGGTGCGCCGCAGGTCCCCGCGGACGAGGGCGTTGTACATGTGGTCGAGCCGGTCGTCGTGCCGGTGGACCAGCAGACTGGCCGGTCCCCGCTCGACGGCGCAGTCCGGCGGCACCTGGACCAGGTAGCCCGCCGGTGTCGGCCGCGGCCGGGTCCGGGCGAGCACGGGCGCACCCGAGGCGTCCCGGGCGGCCAGGACGGCCGTGGGCAGGCTCGCCAGCTGCGCGGCACCGGGCAGCGCCTCGTTCTCGGTCGCCGGTGCCGTCGCCGTCGCCGGTGCCGGTTCCGCGCCTTGCGACAGCTCCTTCAGCGGCGGCCGCACGATCACCTGCTCCGGTTCGACGGTGATGAGCAGACGCATGTAGTACCAGGACATCAGCGGCCTCATGGGGCGCGCGAGGTACGAGCGACTGTGCGGCTGCCGCTCGAAGAGCCTGCGCCAGTACTCCTCGGCCCCTCGCGGACCCGTCATGATCGTGTCGGGGCACCGGGCGCGGCCGCCGACGAACACCTGCGGGGCGGGGTCGAGGCCGCTTCCGGTCGGGTCGGAGAAGAGCAGCGCCACCCGGCCGTCGCGCCGGACGTTCAACGCCTTCTGCGCGAAGGCGATCGAGGTGGTCAGCAGGAGGGTTCCGTCGTCGCGGCGCCCGACCGCCGTCGGCCAGGCCAGCGGGGTCCCGTCCTTGCCCAGGGTGACGAACTCGCAGGTGCGGTAGGCGTCCAGGACGTCGTGGGGAGCGGAGTCGAGTACCGTCATCGCGCCGCTCCCGCATCGAGGGGGGAACGCAGGGCGCGGCAGGCAGCAGCGTACTGCCGGCGGCCGAAGGCCTTCCAGATCAGGCGTCCGACCAGCGGCGCCCTGCTCAGGAAGAACTCCCGTTCCTGCGGCGTCGCGTCTTCGAGGAGCGACCCGAGCGCCAGCATGAGCTTGTTCCTGGGGACGGTCTCCAGTCCGCGCCGTCCGACCGTCTCCCACTCGGCAACCGTCAGGTGCTCGGCGACCAGCGGCAGAACGAGGCGTTCCTCGTCGTCGAGGTGCTCCAGCAGGGCAGCACGGTGCTCCTCGAGCGCTGCCGCCAGTTCCTGCGCCACCTCGTGACCGGCGGCCCCGCGCCACTCGGGGAGGCGACCGGTGATCGCGGTGAGGCTCGCGTCGATCCGTGCGTGCTGCTCCTCCATCCGTGTGACCAACGCCCGGTCCGCCGCGCGTTCGTGGAGCAGTGGCCAGATGGTTTCGTCCTCGACGGTGTGGTGGTGGTGCAGTCCCGTCATGTACTCGGCCAGGTGGTCCGCGACCACGGCGGCGCGGTCCGTCGCGCCGCTCGGGACGGCCCGGACCAGCCGGGGCAGCAGGGCGGATTCCCGCCGGAAGACGCGGTGGACCACGACCATCTCGTGGGTGTGGGGACGTTCGGAAACACTGCTGGGGGACACGCTCGGTTGCTCCTGGGTCGAATGCCGACTACGGAGACGACACGGTGCCCGCTCCCCCTTGGCGGTGACTTGGCGGCGACTTGCCGTCCCTCTTGCCGTCCGGCTTGCCGCCGTACCTGGGGTCGACGAACGGCAGTCCGGCTGCCGGTGGCTTCTCGTGACATGACCGCCCTTTCGAACATCCCCGCGAGGCTGGGGCGGTCGCCCGCCGGGTAGTCAGCAGGCACGGCGGAACCCGATGCACCACACGCCGCACACCGAGCGCCGCACACCGCGAGGAGTCCCCCCATGACCGTGTCCGACCGCTACCGCACCTCTTGGGACGGCTACTGGGAGCAGAGCTCCGGTGAGCCGGGCGAGCCCTTCTGGGACGCGGACCCGGCCTTGACGGCGCAGCGCGACCTGGACCACCTCGCCCCGTACGCCGACCACTGCCTCCCGGTCGCCGACCTCGGCTGCGGCAACGGCACCCAGACCCGCTTCCTCGCCACCCGCTTCGCCCGCGCCGTCGGCGTCGACCTCTCGGCCGCCGCCGTCGCGCACGCCCGGCGCGCCGACCCCAAGGGCGCGGCCGCGTACGAGCAGCTCAACCTCGCCGACCCGGTCCAGACCCGCGACCTGCACGAGCGCCTCGGCGACGCCAACGTCTACATGCGGGCCGTCCTGCACCAGAGCGACCCGCAGGACCGCCCCGCGGTGGCCGCCGCGGTCGCCCGGCTGGTCGGCGCGCACGGCCGCGCCCTCGTCCTGGAACCGACCGGTGAGGCCAAGGACGTCATCGCCGCCATCGCCGCCCTGCCCGGCGGCCCCTCCCCCAGGCTGCGCCGCGTCAAGGAGCACGACCTGCGCCCCGGCGAAGTCGCCGAGGGCGAAGTCGCCGCCCTGCTGCGCGGGTCGGGGCTCACCGTCCTCGCCGAGGGTGCGACCGCCCTCGCCATGAGCGAGACCCGCCCCGACGGCTCGCCGGTGGAGCTCCCGGCCCGCTGGTTCGTCGCCGGGCGCTCCTGACCCGGCGGCCCGGTGCACCGGTCACCGGGGGGGGCGGGGGCGGCGTCGCGCGCCGCCCCCGCGTGGGTCAGCCGGCCTGCGCGGCGGGAGTCGGCGCGACGGGCGTGTCGGCGCGGCTCACCTGGAGGTATCCGACGAGCGCGGCGATCGGGAGCAGCAGGGCGAGGCTGACCGCGCCGGTCCCCCACCCGAGCCCGTCGCGGGTGGCGGGGACGCCCATCCAGTCCGCGAAGGAGGCGCCGAGCGGCCGGGTGAGGATGTACGCGGCCCAGAACGCGGCCACCGCGTTCAGCCCGAGGAAGCGGCGGCACAGCACCGGCAGGGCGATCAGGGCCGCGAAGAGGAACCCGGAGGGCAGGTAGCCCAGGTTCAGGGTCCCGGCCGTGAGGTCGCCGACCGCGGTGCCCAGGGCGAAGGTGGTGAGCACCGTCGCCCAGTAGAACAACTCCCTGCGGGTGGTGTGGATGCTGTGGATGGAGAGGGTCCGCTCGAAGGCGTACCAGAGGGTCAGGACGGCTGCCAGGGCGAGGCTGAAGCCGACGGCCGACACCGTGTAGGGAATGCCGGCGATGACGTGGACGACGTCCGCGGCCATCGTGCCGAAGACGCTGACCATGACGATCGCCGACCAGTAGAGCCACGGCCGGTAGCGCGCCGACCAGAACTGCAGGATCAGCAGCGAGGCCAGTCCGGCCAGTCCGAGGCAGCCGGCCGGGACGGGGCCCAGCGTCCGGGCCAGGAAGTCGGACGCGGTCTCGCCCATGCCGGTCGTGAGGATCTTCACCGTCCAGAACCAGGCGGTGACCTCGGGGACCTTCGAGAGGACCGCCCCCGGTCGGGCGTGGTGGGACTCCCCCTGCCCGGGCACGTGCGGATCGCGCCGTGCCGCCGCCCTGCTGTCCGTCTCTACCCTTGCCATCGACGTCCACCCTCCCGGCGCCGACTGGGGCGCCGTGCCGCTGATGCCGGTGTGCGGGCAGGCGTCGACAACCGGGCATCCCGGAGCCGGCCGGCCACCCGAACCAATGTCTACACAACTGTAGACGAAACTGCTCGGCTCCCCGCCACCCGGGCGTCCGACGACACCCGCGAGGACGCCGGCGACCGGGAAGGGGTCAGCCGGCCGGCAGTCCGACCACGAACACCGCTCCCCCGCCGCTCTGTTCGCCGAGTTCCGCCTCCCCGCCCGCGGAGCGGGCCAGGCGCCGGGCGAGCGGCAGTCCCAGGCCCGCGCCGTCGTGGCCGTCGCCCGGATCGGCCCGGCGGCCGGGCCGGAACAGGTGGGCGCGGAAGTCTTCGGGAACGCCGGGGCCGTCGTCGCCCACCTCGATGCGGACACGGCCCGGTTCCCGGCACGCCCGGAGGTGGACCGCCGTCGCCGCGTAGCGCAGTGCGTTGTCCAGCAAGGGGCTGAGGATCCGCTCCAGGACGGCGGCGGGCACCCCGGCGGTCAACTCCCGGTCCTCCTGCGCGCAGGTGACACGGACCGGGACGCCGGCCGGGTCGGTGCGGCCGGCGAGGGCGGTCAGTACGGGGAGCACGGCGGTGGTGCCGGGCACCCCGCCGGCGTCCTCGCGGGCTTCGGCGAGGAGGGTGTCGCAGATGGTCCGCATGCTGCGGGCCGCATCACCGATGGCCCGCTGCGCGGTGAGCGTCTCGTCCTCGGTGCGGGGGCGGGCCTGCCACCAGTCGAGTTCGGCGACGATGGTGGCCAGCGGGTTGCGCAGTTCGTGGGACAGCTCGCTGGTGAGCTGCTGTTCGTGGCGCAGGGCGGCCCGGATCCGGTCGAGGAAGGCGTCCAGCGAGGCGCCCAGCCGGGCCAGTTCGGCGGGCCGGGGCGCACCGCTGAAGCGCTCTTCGGAGGCGGTCGCGCTCCATCGGGCGGCCTGGTCGGTCATCGTGCGGACGGGCCGCAGGGCCCGGCCGACGGCGAGACGGGTCACCGCGTACGTGCAGAGGAGCATGACGGCGTCCAGTGCCAGGGAGGCCATCAGCAGGGTGTCACCGGACGCGCGGTACGGGGTGAGGTCGAGCGCGGTCACCACGGTCGCGTTCCGCGTCGGGCCGCCGCCGCCCGGGGACGGTACCGGCCGGGCGCAGAGCCGGATCTCCACCCCGGCGTGCGAGGCGGTGGCGCACCGGGCGCCGCCCCCCGCCGCGAGCCGGGCGGCCGCGCGGGTGACGGGGCTCTGCGCCCCGGCGGCGGGGGGCGCCTCGACCAGGCTCGTCCCCTGGTAGATCCAGGCGTTGGCGTCGAGGAGGTCCTCCTGCGGGGTCTCCAGTACGCGCAGTACGGGGCCGCCGGTGTCGACGGTGGCGGCGATGGCGGAGGCGCGGGCCCGCAGCTGGTCGTCCGCCTGGCGGGCCAGGTGCTGGTGCACGAACGCGTTGAAGGCGATGGTGAACACCGCCATGACGGAGGCGGCGGTCGCGACCGCGAGCAGGGAGAGCCGTCCGCGCAGGGTGGCCGGCCGCGCCGCGGCCCGGAGCGGCCTCATGACAGCCGGTGCCCCACGCCCCGGGAGGTGGCGAGGGCGAGGGAGCTGCCGGCCTCCCGCAGTTTGCGGCGCAGCCGGGTCAGGTACTGGTCGAGGGTGTTGTCGCTGACCCGGGCGCCGTCCGGCCAGCCGGCGCGCACCAGGTCCCGGCGGGGTACCAGGTCCCCCGCGGCTGCCAGCAGGGCGGCCAGGATGCGGAATTCGGTCGGGGTCAGGTTCACGGGCAGGCCCCGTACGGTGCAGGTGTGGCGGACGGCGTCCAGTACCACCTCTCCCCCGGCGACGGGAGCCGCCCGGGGGCCGCGCTTGACGGCGGCCCTCAGGCGGGCGGCGAGTTCGGCGAGGTGGAAGGGTTTGGCGAGGTAGTCGTCGCCTCCCGCGGAGAACCCGCTGAGCCGGTCGGTGAGGTGGTGACGGGCGGTCAGGAATATCACCGGGCGGTCGAACCCGTTGGCGCGCAGCGCCTGGCACACGTCGCGGCCGTCCGCGTCGGGCAGGCCGACGTCCAGGACGACGGCGTCGATGCCGGCCACGGCCAGCCGCAGGGCCGCCGCGCCGTCCTGCGCGGGGGTGGTCTCGAAACCCTCCTCGCGCAGGCCGCGCAGCAGGACGTCGCGCAGCCGGTGGTCGTCCTCGACGACCAGGACGTGTCGGCTCATGCGGGTCTCCGTTCCGTGGGGGGCGGTGGGGGGCGGGCTTCAGCCGGCCTTCGTCGCCTTCGCCTGCGCGCCGGCGTTCGCCCCCGCGCCGGCGGCGGGAGTGGTGGTGCGTGCGGGTGCGAGGAAGAGGGCCATCACCGGGACGAGGTAGAGGCACCACGCGGTGACCTGGAGGACGGTCGGGTTCGGCTGGAAGTTGAACACGCCCTTGAGGAGGGTCCCGTACCAGCTGTCGGAGGGGATGGCCGTGCTGATGTCGAAGGCGAGGGCGTGCAGGCCGGGCAGGAAGTCGCCTTCCTGGAGGTCGTGGAAGCCGTACGCGAGGACTCCCGCCGCGACCACGACCAGCATGGCTCCGGTCCAGGTGAAGAACTTCGCCAGGTTGATCTTCAGGGCGCCGCGGTAGAACAGCCAGCCCAGCACGACCGAGGTCAGGAGCCCCAGGACCGCGCCGATCAGGGGGCGGATGCCGTTGCCGGTGGCCTGGACGGCCGTCCAAATGAACAGCGAGGTCTCCAGCCCTTCCCGGCCGACGGCCAGGAAGGCGGTGAGGACGAGCGCGCCGGTGCCCACGGCGAGCGCGGCGTCGAGCTGCCCCTGGAGTTCGGACTTCAGGTTGCGGGCGGTCTTCTTCATCCAGAAGACCATCCAGGTGACCAGGCCGACCGAGATGATCGACAGGGTGCCGCCGAGCAGTTCCTGGGCCTGGAAGGTGAGGGTGGAGGAGCCGAACTGGAGGACGGCGCCGAAGGCCAGCGAGAGGGTGACGGCCAGGCCGATGCCGAGCCATACGGGCGCGAGCCTGTCCTTGTGGTCGGTCTTGACCAGGTAGGCGATGAGGATGCAGACGACGAGGCTGGCTTCCAGCCCTTCGCGCAGGCCGATCAGATAGTTGCCGAACACGGCGTGGGGTTCCTTTCGCCGGCTACTTGGCCGCTGCGGCCGCGAGCTTGGAGAGCGGTTCGGCGAGGGCGTTGACGCCGTCCGAGAGCTCCTTGCGCTGCTCCTCGGTGACCTGGTCGTACGCGGTGAAGTCGTAGCCGGTCCTGTCCGCCCGGTACTTGTCCAGCAGCGTGTTGATCGCGGTGAACTGGGTGTCCAGGTTCTTGGCCAGCTCCGCGTCGTTCTTCACGGTGACGGGCTTGAGGAGCTCGTAGACCTTCTCGGCGCCCTCGACGTTGGCCTTGAAGTCGGCCAGGTCGGTGTGGCTGTAGCGGTCCTCCTCGCCGGTCACCTTGTTGCGGGAGACCTCGTCCAGCAGTTCCTTGGCGCCGTTCGCCATGGACGTGGGGGTGATCTCCGCCGTGCCGACGCGCTTGTGCCACTCGGCGATGTCGGTGTCCAGCTGCGAGGCGAGGGCCGTCTCCTCGTCCCCGATCCTGTTGTCGGCCCACAGGGCCTTCTCCAGGCGGTGCCAGCCGGTCCACTTCTGGCCGGGCTCCAGGCCGTCCTCGCGGACGTCGGTCTTGGGGTCGATGTCGCCGAAGGACTCGGCGACCGGCTCGGTGCGCTCCCAGCCGCGCCGCGACGGGGCGAAGGCCCGCTTCGCGGCTTCCACGTCCCCGGCGCGGACGGCGTCGGTGAAGGTCTTGACGGCGGGGAGGGACTCGTCGGCCTGCGCCAGCACGTAGCCGCGGTAGGCCGCGACGGCGGCGTCCAGTTCGGGGCTGCGCTTGTCGCCGCCGCCCTGGCCGGTGGCCTTGACCTTGGTGCGGATGCCGTCGCCCTTCATGCCGGGCTTGCAGGCGAACTCGTAGTCGCCCGCCTTGATCTCGGCGGTGATGGTGGCCTTGGTGCCGGGGCCGATGTTCTCGCGCTCGGCCACGATGCGGTCGTCCGGGAAGAGGACGTAGAGCTCGGTGACCTTGGAGCCCTTGTTCTCGACCTCGATGGAGACCTTGCCGGCCGGGAACTCGGTCCTGGAGACCTCGCAGGCGCTGTCCGTCGCGTTGACCTTGATGGCGCCGGAGCCGCTGTCGTCGCTCTTGTGGGCGCACCCCGTGGCGGTGGCGGTGGCTATCGCGAGACCGGCGGCCGCGAAGAGCACCGAGCGGGCGGATGAAGACATGGGTACTCCCAGGCGTGGCGGGACGGCAAAGCCGCGGCAGGCCTCAAGTTAGGCAAGGCTGCCCTTTCGTCTACTGCACTGTAGACGATGGTGCGCGGTACGTCTGCCACCCGGACGCAGCGGCGGCCGCCACCCGCCGCGCCACCGCGCACCACCCCGCGCACCACCCCTCACGCACCGGCCTCTCGGGGCACCCGGGCCCGTCCGACCCTGGCTTCCACGGCCAGGGCGGCGGCGAGCCAGGTGAGGGCGTAGAGCCAGCCGCCGAGGACGTCGGTGGGCCAGTGCACGCCGAGGTAGACGCGGGTCAGGCCGACCGTGACGGCCCAGCAGGCGAACAGGACCCAGCCGAGCCGGGCGGCGGCGGGCGAGGCCGTGCGCCACACCGCCCAGGCCAGCAGACCGGCCACGAGCGCCGAGGTGGCGGTGTGGCCCGAGGGGAAGGAGAAGCCGGACGCGTGCGTCACCCGGTCGGCAACGGGCGGACGCGGCCGGGCCACCGCGTACAGGACGGCGTAGCGCGTGCCCTGGGCGAGGAGCAGGAATCCGAGCGCGCCCGCGGCCGTCAGCAGCCGCCCGCGGACGCCCCGGCCCCAGCCCGCGATGAGTCCGGCCGCAATGGCGCACAGGTACGGGACGGGGCCGGTCCCGGTCGTGGTGACGGCCCGCGCGAAGGCGACCGCGGCGGCGGGACGGTGCTCCACCGACCAGCGGTGCAAGCTCTCGTCGAGTGCGTACGGACTGCCGTGGCGGGCCGCGACCAGAACGGCCAGCACGGCGAACAGGACCGCGCACAGCGCCGCGACCAGGCCCCAGCGGGTGGCCCTCCCCATGGCCGGGACCCTCATCGGGGTGCCACCAGGGGCCGCAGCGGCGAGCTGCCCAGCCGCTGTACGAGGGGGGTCGCGCGGCGGGCCGCACGGGTCAGCAGCCAGGCGATCGCCGCCCCGACGGCCAGGCCGATGACGACGTCATGGGGGTAGTGGGCGCCCACCCAGACCCGGGAGAAGGCCATCAGCAGCGCGGCCGGCACCGCGATCGCCGCGAGCCTGCGGTCGGTGACCCAGAGGGCCGCGGCCGCCGCGGCGGCGATGGCGGCGTGGTTGCTGGGGAACGACCAGTCGCCCAGGGGCGGGCAGGCCTCCAGCGTGACCGCGTGCAGGGTCTGGCAGGGCCGCTGCTCGCGGAAGAGCGATTTGACGCCGGTGTCGGCGAGGAAGGCGAGGACCACGACGAGGGGCGCCGCCAGCGCCGTGGCGGTCCTCGCCGGGTCGGCCGCCGCCCGGGCGCGCCACCAGGCGGCCAGCATCAGTACGGCGAAGAGGGCGAGGCCGTAGTCGGACCAGGCGGTGACCAGGCCGTCGAGCCAGCCGGGGGCCCGCTGGGCGAGGTCGGTGAGCCGGGTGTACAGGTGTCCGTCGACGGCGGGGCCGTCCAGGGCGAGCAGGCTCAATGCGAGCCTCCGTTCGAAGTGCGGGGGCTGCGCCGGCGGATCACTTCCACGGCGAGCGGGGTGAGCGAGACGAGGACGACGAGGGCGACGATCGGCAGGAGGTAGCGGTCGACATTGGGCACGGAGGAGCCGAGCGCGTAGCCGGCCAGCACCAGACCCACCGTCCACACGAGCCCGCCGGTCACCTGCCAGAGCGTGAAGACGCGGGCGGGGACGTTCAGCGCCCCGGCCATCGGGTTCAGGACGGTGCGCACGATCGGCACGAAGCGGGCCAGGACGATCGCCTTCGCGTGCCCGTACCGGTCGAGGAGTTCCTCGGCCTTCGCGGCGCCCTCGTGGAGTTTGCGGCTGCGGCTGCGGGCGAGCACGGCGCGTCCGCCGCGCCGTCCCAGGAGATAGCCGGTCTGCGCCCCGAGCAGGGCTCCGGCCACGGCCGCGCACAGCACCTGCGGGAGCGAGAGGTGGACCGGTCCGCGGTCGCCCGCCACGCAGAGCAGGCCCGCGGTGAAGAGGAGGGAGTCGCCGGGGAGGAAGAAGCCGACGAGGAGGCCGGTCTCCGCGAAGAGGACGGCCGCGACGCCGAGGGCGCCGAAGGCGGACAGGAGGGAACCGGCGTCCAGCAGGTTGACGGCCTGCGGGGCGAGCGCGTGCAGCGGGTTGACGGCCTGCGGGGCGAGCGCCTGCGACGCCGCGGCGAGAGCGGGCAAGGTCATGTCGAACAGCTCCCGTAGGGTGAGAGGAACAGGGTCCGGTGCGACGCCCTGCCGACTGGCGGCTACAGTTCCACATCTAAGGTCTACAACACTGTAGACGATCGACGCGTGGGATCGACGCGTGGAATCGAAGCCTGGAGGAGCGCACCCATGGGCGGCGACAGGACCCCGGAACGGCGCCCCGCCGGCGAGCTGGAGGCCAGCGTGCTGGCGGCGCTCTGGGCGGCGGACGGCCCGCTGTCCCCGGGCCGGGTCCAGGAGACGATGGGCGGGTCCCTCGCCCGCACGACCGTGACGACGATCCTGTCCCGCCTGTACGAGAAGGGCGCGGTGACCCGGAAGCGGTCCGGCCGCGGGTTCGTCTACGTTCCGACCGAGGACGCCTCCGGTCTCACCGCCCGGCGCATGCACGCCGAACTGGCGAAGGACCAGGACCGCGGGGCCGTACTGAGCCGCTTCGTCTCGCAGCTGAGCGGCGAGGACGAGCGCCTGCTGCGCGCCCTGCTCGACGGGGAAGGGGACGCGGCGTGATCCACATCGCCTGGCTCCCCCTCCTCGTGCCGTTCCTGGCCGCACCGGCGGGCAGGCGGCTGGCCTCGCACCTGTCCGCGCACCTGTCTCCGCTCCAGGTGGTCTGGCTGCTGACGGTCACCGCGGCCGGCCTCGCCGCCGGGAGCACCTGCGCGCTGGCCCTGCTGATCGTCCCCGGCGCCACCCACCTCCACGCCGTGGCCGCGTCGGCCCATCTGCTCACCCCGCTCAGCCTGCTCGCCCCGCTCGGCGGCGGATCGCCCGACGCCGTCATCGCGATCGCCGTCACCGCCGGGGCCCTGCTCGCCTGGTGCGCCGCCCGGCTGGTGCGGGGGGCGCGCCGGCGCTGGACCCAGCTCCGGCGCGCCGGGAGGCTCGCGGCCGAGGCGGGCGGCGAACTCGTCGTCCTGCCGGACGAGCACCCCGACGCCTACGCGCTGCCCGGGAGTCCGGGCCGCATCGTCGTCACGACCGGCATGCTCCGCGCGCTCTCGCCGCCCGAGCGCGAGGTCCTGATCGCCCACGAGCGCGCCCACCTCCGGGAGCGCCACCACCTGTTCACCGCCGTGGTCGACCTGGCCGGCCTGTGCCACCCGGCGCTGCGGACCCTGCGCGAGCCGCTCGCGTACGCGTTGGAACGCAGCGCCGACGAATCCGCCGCCCGGGCCGTGGGCAGCCGGCGCCTGACCGCTCAGGCCATCGGCCGGGCCGCTCTCGCGACCCGAGCTTCCGCCGCCGCCGGCCGCGCACGTCCCGGTCTGGCCCTCCCCGCGACCGCCGGGCCGGTCCCCCGCCGCGTCGCCGCCCTCCTCGGCCACGGCACCGGGGCCAGGCCGGCGCGGCCCCTCGCCCGGCGCGCCGCCGCGCTGGCACTGGTGGCCTGCGTGACGCTCTCCGCCGGGGCGTCCCTCCAGGCGGCCGACGACCTGCACGACGGCATCGAAGTCGCCCAGGGCGAATCCCGCTGAGGCCGGCCGCGCCACGGGGCCGGCCGCGGGTCGCGGGTGCCGGCGGGCGCCGCATTCGCCTCCACCCGGTGGAATTCGGCCCGTTGTCGCCCCGCCGGAATGAGGAACGGGCCGTCCGGGTTCCAGGGATGGACCGCCGGGGCCCGCCCGGCCAGGACGCCTGCAGAGAGAAGACATGAAGATGCGTGCCGTCATCCTGTCCGCATACGGTGGCTCCGACGTGCTCCGCGTCGCCGAGGTACCGACCCCTCAGCCGGGCGACGGTCAGGTCCGCATCCGGGTCGCGGCGGCCGCGTTGAACCCCGCCGACGCCTTGATCCGTTCCGGCGCCCTGGCCTCGCGCGTCCCCGCGCAGGAGCACTACGTTCCGGGTCTCGACGTCGCCGGAACCGTCGACGCCCTGGGCGGCGGCGTCCGGGGCTTCGCGGTCGGCGACGCCGTGATCGGCCTGTCCGACTGGCCGCAGACCCTGGCGGGCACGCACGCCGAGTACGTCGTCCTGCCCGCCACCGCCATCGCCGCCGCACCCCGGCACGCGAGCCCGGTCCAGGCGGCGACGCTCCCGCTGAACGGACTCACCGCCTGGCAGGCACTGGACCTGCTCGCCGCGGCCGACGGCGCCACTGTGGCGATCACCGGTGCGGCGGGCGCCGTGGGCGGCTACCTCGTCGAGCTGGCGGCCGCGCGCGGTCTGCGGGTCGTCGCCGTCGCCGGGTCCCAGGACCGGGAACTGGTGCACGAGTTGGGTGCCGCCCTCTTCGTCCCGCGCTCGCAGGACCCCGCCGCCGCGATCCGCGCAGCCGTTCCCGGCGGAGTCGGCGGACTGATCGATGCCGCCGCCCTGGGCGGGGCGGTGATCGGCGCGGTAGAAGACGGCGGCACGTTCGTCAGTGTCCTCGGCGCCGGTCCGGCAGCGGAGCGCGGGATCCGGGTCTCGCAGGTCCGGGTGCACAGCGACGCGGTACAGCTCGCCGAACTGGCCGCCCTCGCGGACGCCGGCGGTGTCACCCTGCGGGTGGACCGGACGATGCCGTTCTCGGAAGCGGCCGCGGCCCACGACGCCCTGGCCTCGCGCGGCCGGCGCGGGCGCATCGTCCTCGTCCCCCCGTCGAACTGACCGCCACTCGCGGACCGGCTCGGGCTGCGGGCTGCGGGCTGTTCAGGAGGCCGTCGCCGGAACGAGGTGGTCGAGTCCCGGCGCGCTGCTCGTCGCGGCCTCGATCGAGCGCGGCAGCATGATGCTCTCGTAGGCACGGACGGCGTCGCCGATGCCGGATTCGGCAACGAGGGCGTGGGCGAGGTCGGAGCCGTCGAGCATGGCGAGGTTGGCGCCCAGCCCGACCGGGGGCATCAGGTGCGCGGCGTCGCCGAGCAGCGTGACGCCGGGTACGTGCTCCCAGGTGTGCGGGGCGGGCAGAACGAAGAGGGGCCGGTTGATGAACCCGCTGTCGCTGTTGCTCAGGACATAGCGCAGGCTCTCGTCCCAGCCGTCGAACATCCTCAGCAGGTACGTCCGCACGGCCCGCTGGTCGTCGAGGTCGATACCGGCGGCCACGTGCCAGTTCTCCGGCTCGCGGAGCGCGATGTAGGCGCGGATGTGGCCGTTGCTGTTGCGCTGGGCGGCCAGCGACCGGCCGGCGCCCTTCACCAGCATCGATCCGTTGCCGACCAGCCGGGCGAGGTCGGGATGGCGGGTGTCACAGTGGTCGAATCCGGTCTCGACGAAGGTGACGCCGGTGTAGCGGGGTGCGGCCTGCGACAGGGCCGGGCGGATCCGCGACCAGGCGCCGTCGGCGCCGACCACCAGGTCGAAGTCCTCGGCGGTGCCGTCACGGAAGAGCAGCCGGCAGGTGCCGTCCGGCAGTGGGGTGGCCCCGGTGACGGGGCGGTCCCACCGCACCGTGCCCTCGGTGAGCGAGTCCAGGAGGAGTCCGCGTAGCTGGCCCCGGTCGATCTCCGGCCGGCCGCCGACGGCGGACGGCCCCTGATGTGCCAGGAGGGTGGCGTCGGCGAAGTCGAGCACGCGCCACTCCTCTCCTTCGGGGCGGGCGAGGGCGTGGAACCGGTCGAGGAGTCCTGCCGCCCGCAGGGCGGCCTGACCGGTGTCGACGTGCAGGTCGAGGGTGCCGCCCTGCGGGCGGGCGTCGGCGGAGGCCTCGCGTTCGAAGACGGTGACGTGGCGGCCGTGTTGCTGCAGGACTCGGGCACAGGTCAGGCCGCCGAGGCCGGCGCCGACGATCGCGATGCGGGGATCACGGGCAGAGTTCATGGGAGTGTCCCCCGGGAGGTGGGTGAGCTGCTGGGAGGTCCGGCGCCACCAAGAAAGCACACTCGCCAAATAAGTGCAACGACTTCACTTTTCTAGTCACTACACATTGATCTATGGTGGACGAGTGACAGAACCGACCGGGCGCCGCGAGCGCAAGAAGGCCCAGACCCGCCAGTCGCTGGCCGACGCCGCACTCGAACTCTTCCTCGACCGCGGCTACGACCAGGTCGGCGTCAAGGACGTCGCCGACACCGCCGACGTCTCGGTGACCACCCTCTTCAAGCACTTCTCCGGCAAGGAAGCCCTGGTCTTCGATCAGGACGACGACCTGGAAGCAGCGCTCGTCGCCGCCGTGCGCGACCGAGCCCCCGGCCAGTCGATCCCGCAGGCGCTGCGCGAGCACATCCTGCTGACGCAGACCCAGCTCGCCGTCCATGCCACGGACCCGCGGTTCGCCGATTTCACGCGCATGGTGCGGGAGACCCCGGCCCTGCGCGACTACGCCCACCGCATGTGGACGCGTCACGAAGCGGCCCTGGCACGGGCCATCGCCGAGGCCGTCGGCGCTCCCGAGGACGACATCGGCTGCGCGGCCCTGGCCCGTTTCGCCCTTGAGGCCCGCGGCCTCATCCAGCGACACGCCGAGCCCCGCCGCGCCGCCGACGAGGCCTTCGCGCTGCTCGAACACGGCTGGACGGCTTCCCACCCGGGCAGTTGACCCACCCTCCGGACGGGCCGACACGGCCCCGCGACCGCCGGCCGTCGCGGCCCTCGGGCGGCGCGGCTTCAACGAGTACGTGTGAGCAGCCATGACCGATTACCTGCAGAGCGTGTTCGACATGCTCGGCCCAGGCGAGAACCGCTACGACGACCCTGCCGCCTGGCTCCGGCTGGAGCGGGATCTCGGCAGAGGGCTCCCCACGGATTACAAGGCCGTCGTTGACGCCTACGCCCCCGCCCGGCTCAACGGGCACCTCTATCTGGCATCCCACCCGGCCTGTGCCTGGCGGAACCTGGGAGAGGAGATCCGCTCGGACTGATCCCTCTCGCCGGCACGGATCAGGGAGCCGCCGTCTTCTTGGCACCCGAGGTCCATGGGTACCCCGACGGGATCGTGGTCCAGGGCTCGGAAGGCGACTGGGCCGGCCATCCCGTGACCTTCGCCGAGTGGCTGTACCGCTACCTGATCGGCGAGGAGATGGCCGGCTGGGGCAGCGCAGCCCTCTATCCCGGCCCCGTCCAGCGACCGCCGGCTCCTACGGGGCAAGTTACGAGCAGTTGGGGGCGGTGTGGGGCATCACCCGCCAGGGCGCCCGCAAGAAGTGGCCCGACGCCATCACCCGCCCGGCGCCCCCTACCGCACGCACGAGCACCCTGGAGATCTTCGGCGGGACGGCCGAACCGGTCCAGGCGCCATCCGGCGGCTGGACCTGGACGGGCAAGGGCGCCGACGGAGCATCCGGTGCGGCCGGCGACGGGGCGTACTAAGCGACCGCGGAGGAAGCCGCGGCCCATGCGGGTGCATTCCTCAAAGAGCATGCCGCTGACGCTGTCGGCCGGCCCTGAGCGGCCGGCGTCGTTCCGATCTCGAGGGGCGCTGGTCGAACGGGAAGTCCCGATCGGGTGCCCGCGGCGGTCGCCGCGCATGAAAGCAGGGCCTCCTGCCAGCGATCCCCGACCCTGGTGGGCAACACCAGTACCCGGGGATCGGCCCAAGACCGACCGGCAAATGGTGCGTCGGGCTCCGCATGCTCATCCGACGCTCGACGAGCCGCTACCGCCGGGACGGCCGCCCCACCACCCGACGCCTCAAGTGATCCATCTGCCGGTCGGCCTCAGCCCCAGTCCTGCAGCCGCTGGAGCAGGTCGGCGTCGCCCTCGATCCGCAGCGAGTCGGCCGGGACGCGCATGTACATGAGCAGCGCCATCTCGCTCGCCGTGCCGTAGATGGCGGCGGTGGGCTTGCTCTCGGAGGCCTCCGCCGCGGTGAGGCGGGTGAAGCGGGAACCGGCGGCGTCCACCGTCTGGCGCCAGGGGCCGGCCTCGGCTGCGTGGTAGTCCATGGTGGCGGGCTCGCCCGGCCACGGGACCGTGCCGGTGCAGACGGTGGCGAGGAACTCCTCGATGGCGTCGACCGCCTCGGTCGTCGGCAGCTCCTGCGGGGTACCGGAGGCCAGCTGGGCGTCGTAGGTGTGGATCAGCGATTCCGGGACGCGGCGGCGGGCCACGGCGGCCACCGTGTGCGGCGAGGCCAGCGGCTCCCACCAGGCCCAGCAGCCCCGGTCCGGGCCGGCCTCGCGCAGAGCGGTGAGCAGCTGCTCCGTCGAGTCGGCCAGCCAGGCTATGAGGGCCTCGCGCTCCCTGGGCGCCGCCAGCCCGTCCTTGCTCGGCCGTTCGTCGCCCGGCGCGGTGTTCAGCACGATGTAGGCCCAGAAGCGGTCCCCCTCACTGAGGTGGTTCGCCAGGTCGTACAGCGTCCAGCCCGGGCAGGACGGGACGTCGGCGTCGAGGCTGGGGGCCGCGGCGACGGCGGCGCGGAACGCGGCGGAACGCTCGTCGATCATCCGCAGCAGGGTGGGGAAGGAGAAATGATCAGTCACGGGGCCCTTGTATCACCCGGACCGGGACCCTCGCACTCGATTAAGAGCCCGGCAGTAGACGTCACTTCAGACGTTTGGTGGGCCGATCATGCGGTCGTACGCCTCCAGCGCGATTGCGCGCCTCGAACTGATCCCTGATCCCACAAGGGTGCGAGCAGGCAGGACGGCAGGACGGGCACGAGATCTCCGGGAGAGGTCGCCGACAAGTGGTGCCGCCGCTCTCGTCTCCGGCGCCGCCGATGTGACCGGGGCGCCGGGTTGGAAGTCAGCGCGGACGGAGTTGCCCGGCGGCAGGGACGTCGAGGACGAAGACGTGGCCGATGTCGGCGTCCGCGTAGCCGTAGTCGATGTTCTGCACCCGGAGCTGCTTCGGGGTGGCTTCGACGATCCGGACCGTGACCGGGTCCGGACGGCCGGGCAGGGACAGCAGCCAGTCTTGGGCCAGGCAGCTCAGCCCCATGCGGTCCAGGCACTCGCGGGCGTGACGCTCGTCGGTCGGTGAGCCGAGCGGGTAGCCGAAGACGGTCACCGGGGTGAACAGAAGCGGACTGTCGTGGACCGGACGCAGATAGCCGAGGAGTTCGCTGTCCTCGAGGCGGCGGTGGCAAGACCAGTGAGCAGGGATCACGGCAACTCTCCGACAGGTGTGTGCGGCGATCCCGCTTCACACGGAGGGGCACCGCCGGGCGATGGTTCGGATCGGGGGGGATGTCCGGGGCTGGAGGTCTGCAGCCCTCCAGCGACCGGTGGCCCGTCAGTTCAGGCGGGCGTCCGCGTAGGCGGACATCGCGTCCCGCTGGTAGGCGGCGAGCCCGGCAGCAACCTGGTCATAGACGGCACGCCACTGCACGTCGTCGGTATAGCTCTGCCCGAGGGCTTTGAACGCGGCCGCGTTCGGGGTCCACATCCGGCAGATGCCCAGGTAGTGGGCTTCGATCTCGGCCTGCACCGCCGGGTCGGTCACCGGTGTGCCGGCTGCCATGGCCTCAGCCATACGGACCATCGCCGCGGTGGCCTCCCGCTGCAGCCGCGCCTGCTCCTCGTCGGTGAGCGCGCCGGTGAACCGAGCCGAATGCTCCACCTCCTCGGGCCACTGCTCGCGGGCGGCCGCCTCGTACCGGGCGGTGTCGAAGCCCTGGAACAGGTTCTCCGGCCTGCTGATCTTCGTCATGTCGTGGGTGTCCTTGTCTTCCTCGAGTTCGGCGATGGTGCGGCCGACCGTGGCGGCCAGCACGTCCAGACGATCCCGCTCCGCCAGCAGCCTGCGATGGTGCTCGCGCAGCGCGGCCACCTGGTCGACCTGGCACTCCAGGACCGCTGTGATCTCCCGCAGTCCCAGACCGAGTTCCCGCATCAGCAGGATCTGCTGCAGCCGCAGCAACCCGGCCTCCTCGTAGTGACGGTGCCCGTTGCTCCCGATGTACGCGGGAACGAGCAGTCCGATCTCGTCGTAGTGCCGCAGCGTCCGGGAGGTCACCCCCGACATCCGGGCCACGTCCGCGATCGACCAGGCCATAGCCGTGCCTTTCATCACCGGGCCGGTCTCTCCGGCCACACCCATGACCGTAGGAGTTGACGCAACGGCAACCGCAAGCCGGCCCTCGGCACACACTGCCCTCACCACACTCAGTACCCGCGAAGGTCCCCCACTCGCCCACCCGTCATCAACAGCCGGCTGTTGAGACCCACCTACGGCTCTCGTAACCCGAGCCGTGGACCAGCGCGAGCACCACGCCGGGCGTTCCTACGGGGAGGGGGTGTCGTCTTCCTCCGTGCGCGGCCAGTAGCGGCCTTCGAGGGCCTCGGCGCTGCGGTTGAGCCGGATCAGGACGTCCTCCAGCTCCCGTACCTCCTCGGGGGACCAGTCGGCGACCACCCGGGCCAGGCAGGACTGATTGACCTCACGGTCTCCGGCGAGCCGGCGCCCGCCTTCGGCGGTGATGCGCAGCTTGCGGGCCATGCCGCCGTCCGGGCACGCGACGCGCTCGGCCAGTCCGCAGCGCAGCAGTGCGGCCGTCTGGCGGTTCACGGTCGAGGTGTCGAGCCCGAAGGCCTCCGCCAACTGCCCGATGGACATGGGGCCCTGGGTGTCGATCCGGCTGAGCAGCAGGTACGCCGACCGCTCCAGGCGTTCGGGGTCGCGCTCGCGCCGGGCCAGCACCTGGTGCCGCGAGAGCAGCATCAGCTCCCGCTCCAGTTTCTCCAGCACTGCGCCTCCCGCTCCTTCCGGCACCCGCCATTATCGCCGACCCGTGGACCGATCGACCCCGGCCGGGGCCGGACCGGCGGCGCAATATGCATGATACATAAGATGTGTACTATGCACTTCTCGTTGTCACCCCGACGAGCCACAGCCTCAACCCGGAGGACCCGCATGACCGTCACCACGTCCACCGCCTCCCGCGCGGCCGAGATCCTGTCCCGGCCCGTCACGCTGAACGGCCTGACCGTCCCCAATCGCATCGCGATGGCTCCGATGACGCGGATGTTCTCCCCCGGCGGCGTGCCCGGTGAGGACGTGCAGGCGTACTACGCCAGCCGGGCCGCCGCGGGCGTGGGCCTGATCGTCACCGAGGGCACCTACGTCGGCCACGATTCCGCCGGGCAGAGCGACCGGGTGCCGCGGTTCCACGGCGAGGAGCAGCTGGCGGGGTGGGCGAAGGTCGCCGCGGCCGTGCACGAGGCCGGCGGCACGATCGTTCCCCAGCTGTGGCACATAGGCATGGTGCGCAAGCAGGGCGAGGCACCGTACGCCGACGCGCCCGCCGTCGGCCCCTCCGGCATCCGCGTCGACGGCACCGAGGGGACCGGCAAGGCGATGACCAGCGCCGACCTCGACGACGTCATCGGCGCGTTCGCCGAGGCCGCCGCGGAGGCCGCGCGGATCGGCTTCGACGGCGTCGAACTGCACGGTGCCCACGGCTACCTGCTCGACCAGTTCCTGTGGGAGCGGACCAACCGCCGCACCGACGCGTACGGCGGCGACGCGGTGGCCCGCACGAAGTTCGCCGCGGAGATCGTGGCCGCGGTCCGCGAGCGCGTCCCGGCCGACTTCCCGGTGATCTTCCGCTACTCGCAGTGGAAGCAGGAGGCCTACGACGCGCGGCTCGCGCAGACCCCGGAGGAGCTGGAGGCGATCCTGGCCCCGCTGGCGGCGGCCGGCGTCGACGCGTTCCACGCCTCCACCCGGCGCTACTGGCTCCCGGAGTTCGAGGGCTCGGACCTGAACCTCGCGGGCTGGACCAAGAAGCTCACCGGCCGGCCGACCATCACCGTGGGCTCGGTCGGCCTCGACGGTGACTTCATCCGCGCCTTCGCCGGCGAGGGTGCGGCGCTCGGCGACATCGACAACCTCCTGGACCGCATGGAACGCGACGAGTTCGACATGGTCGCCGTCGGACGGGCGCTGCTCCAGGACCCGCAGTGGGCGGCGAAGGTCCTCGGCAACCGCTTCGACGAGCTGAAGCCGTACGACGCGGAGGCGCTCAAGTCGCTCAGCCGGTGAGCCGGTGAGCCGGTGAGCCGGTGAGCCGGTGAGCCGGTGAGCCGGTAGCCGTCCGGAATCCTGTCCGCGAGCGCCCCGTGACGTCGGTCCGCCGACGTCACGGGGCGTTTCGCGCTCCGGTTGAGGTTCGCCGGGCCGGCGTCGGGTCCGCAGGGGCTGCTGGTTACGCTCTGCGGCGTGACGGGATCAACCACAGCCATCGCCCAGTGCCGGGCAGTCCTTGGAGAGGCACCGCGTAGCTTCTCCTGGTTCGACAAGTTCAGCCTGGTCTTGCGAGGAACCCCGGGCCTTCAGGCCCGGGAGGAATCGCATCCTTGACCCGGAGGCGCGGAGCGCCGGAGTTCTCTTCGCCTCCGGGGTGACGGTCAGTCGGGTCGCTTCTGGTTCTCGATGTAGGGCGACCAGAAGTGGGCGCCCCACAGGTGCTTGCGGATGTGCTCGGGGAACTCCTGACGGAGCCGGCGCGCGGATACTCCTTTGAGCGAACCGACCAGTCGCGACAGGGCGTCCTTCGGCGGGTAGTGAACGAGCAGGTGCACGTGGTCGCGTTCGCCGTTGAACTCGACCAACTTGGTTTC
>NZ_JBEXKC010000026.1:0-97638 GCF_040609475.1 Streptomyces sp. NPDC004667
CGTGGGGCGGCTGTCGCTCAACATCGATCAACCTCGAACATATCTAGATATCTCTCCCGGGGCGGATGGGGGACCCGCTTCACTGAGGGCAGGTAGCAGGCAGGCAGGCAGGGCAGGCCGGGCCGGGCCGCGCCGGGCCGCGCCGGGGTCAGTCCACGACGAATTCGCACCAGACGCACTTGCCGCTGCCCCGCGGCTCCACTCCCCAGACGTCCGCCAGCCGGTCGACCAGCATCAGGCCCCGTCCCGAGACCCCCGAGTCCCCGGCCTCGCGGCGCCGCGGGAGGGCGCTGGAGCGGTCCTCCACCTCCACCCGCAGCCGCCGCTGGGTGCCGGCCAGGACGCGCAGGGTCACGATCGCGGGGCCGTCCGTGTGCATCAGGGCGTTCACGATCAGTTCGTCGGCGACCAGTTCGATCTCGTCGGCGCGGCCCCGCGCGCCCCACGCCCGTACGGCCGCACCGATCATGTGCCGGGCGGCGACGAGCGCCTCGGGGTCCCCGGGGGCCACGTGCTGCTGGAGCCGGCCGCCGCCCTGCGGGACGTCCTCGCCCCGGCGCCGGAGCAGGATCAGGGCCATGTCGTCGTCGCCCCGGTCGTCGACGACCTCGCACAGCCGGTCGGCGAGCAGCTGGAGGTCGCCCGGCCCGCCGCGCACCAGGTCGGTGAGGAAGCGGATGCCGTCGTCCAGGTCCGCGCCGGGCTGCTCGACCAGTCCGTCGGTGCACATAAGGAGCGTTTCCCCCGGATCCAGTTCCACAGTGGTGACCGGGTACTCCAGGCGGCCGAACTCGGCGGACAGTCCGAGCGGCAGCCCGCCCTCCACCGGCAGCCGGCGGCAGTCGCCGTCCCGGGTGCGCAGCAGCGGGTCGATGTGGCCGGCGCGCACGATCTGCAGGACCCCGGTGGTCAGGTCGGCTTCCGCGTAGGTGCAGGTGGCGAAGCGGTCGGTGTCGAGTTCGTGCAGGAAGACCGAGGCGCGGGCCATCACGGTGGCCGGGGAGTGCCCTTCGGCGGCGTAGGCGCGCAGCACGATGCGCAGTTGTCCCATCACGGCGGCGGCGTGGGTGTCGTGTCCCTGGACGTCGCCGATGACGGCGCCGACGCGGCCTCCCGGCAGCGGGATGACGTCGTACCAGTCCCCGCCGATGTCCTGGCCCATCCGGGCGGACCGGTAGCGGACGGCGATCTGCGCTCCGGGGACGGAGGGGATCCGGCGGGGCAGCATCGCCTGCTGGAGGCCTTCGGCGAGGTCGTGCTCCTGTTCGAGCAGCATCGCGCGCTGGAGGCTCTGCGCGATGCTGCTGCCGAGCGCGACGAGCAGGTTGCGTTCGTCCTGGGTGAAGCCGTCCTTGTCCTGGTAGAGGAGGCCGATCGCGCCGATGGGCCGGGCCTGGGCGATGAGCGGCAGGTAGGCGGCGGCCGAGATGTCCATCGAGGCGATCCGCGACCAGAGGCCGGGATAGCCCTCGGCGAACTCCTGCGCCGAGTCGAGGAAGCGCGGCTGGAGCGAGCGCACGACCTCGCTCATCGGGTACTGCTCGTCGATGCGCGTGTAGCGGGTGCCGGGGACGAAGCTCCCGGGTGGCCCTTCGGCCACCAGGTGGATCCGGCCCGCCTCGACGAGGCCCATGACCATGCCCATGGAACCGAGCCGTTCCAGGCCGTGGGCGTCGCCGAGGGCGTCGATGACGTCCTTGACGGTGCGGGCGTGGGCGAGGGCGGCGGTGGTGCTCTCGACCACGGACGTCTGGCGGCGGCGCTCGTCGTCGAGGCCGAGGCGCTCGGCCGAGTGGCTGAGCTCCTCGGTCGCGTCGCGGACGATGCCGATGATCCGGTACGGGCGGCCGTCGTCGCCGCGCATGACGCGCCCCTGGGTGTGGGTCCAGCGGAGCCGGCCGTCGTGGCAGCGGATGCGGAAGTAGGCGCCGTAGCTGTCGAGCCCGCTCTTGAGGGCACTGGAGACGAGGGCGTCCAGCCGGGCGGCCTCGGCGGGCGGGACGCGGGGGCCCAGTGACTCGGGCCGCCCGTCGTACGCGTCGGAGGTCGTGTCGAAGACGTCGAGGGCGGCCGCGTCCAGGTGCATGAGCCCGGTGACCAGGTCCCAGTCGAAACTGCCCATCCGGTTCAGTGAGAGCGACCGGTCCGGCTGTGCGGGCCAGTCCTCCGGTGGAGATGCGGTGCTCGACACCGGTCCACCATGACACAGGGGCCGGTCAGGCGCTCTCCAGATTGGAGGCGGAGTCGAAGGGCGCCTGCTGCTGGTCCGGGAATCCGAAGGGGTCGGCGGGCACGGCCGGGTCGTGCGGCTGCGCGTCGCCCGGGGCGAGGGGCGCCCCCGGGTCGGCCGGGGGCTGGGCGGGCACGGCGGGCTGGGCGGGCAGGTCCTGGAACGGGTCCGGCGGGAGGGCGCCCGCGCCGGGCCGGTCGGCGGGAACATCGGCGGGAACATCGGCGGGTGCGTCGGCGCGGGGCTTCTGCGGGGTGGCGGGCGTGTTCTGGGCACCGTCGGCCGCCCGGCCGGGGACGCACGGGGTCGCGGAGGGGGCGGCGGGGTCCGCCGGGTCCCCGGGGGCGGCGGGCAGTCCAGGGGGCCCGGCGGGCGGGCCGAGGGGCGGGGCCGTCTCGTCGAGAGGTCCGGCGGGCAGGTCCAGGGGAGGCGCCGTCTCGTCCAGCGGCGGGGCCGTTTCATTCAGGGGCGGGGCCGTTTCGTTCAGCGGGGGCGCCGTCTCGTTCACAGGGGGCGCTGCTTCGTTCAAGGGAGGCGCCTTCTCGTTCAGGAGCGCGGCCGACGGGCCGAGGAGGGGCGCCGGGGCGTTCACGGGCCCGGCCGGCAGGTCCAGCGGGGGTGCCGTCTCGTCCAGTGGGGGTGCCGTCTCGTCCAGGGGCCCGGCGAGCGGGCCGGTGGGGGCGGCCGGCTCCCCGGGAGGGCCGGCGGGCGGGGCGCCCGGGAGGTCGGACGCGGTCCCGGAGGGCGGCGGCCCGGAAGGGGTGCCGGGCGGGGGCGCCGACGGCGGGGTGGACGGGGCCTTCGGCGGGGTGGTCCGGGCCAGGCTGTTCGGGTCCGCGCCGGCGCAGGGGTCCGAGGGATCGGGCGGGGTCGCGGGTCCGTTCGGGATGCCCGCGGCCGGGTCGTAGGGGGGCAGCACCCGGGGGACCTTGTCCTGGGCGCCGTCGTCGCCGGTCTTGCGTTCGATCCAGGTGTTGTCGGCGATGTTCACGATCACCAGGCTGTTGATCGCCTGGGCGGTCGGCTCGATGACGATGACCTGGTTGGCGTGGTAGCCGTTCCACTGGTCGCCCTTGAGCAGCGGGCTCCCCTTCGCCCCGAGTGGCGCGGCCAGCGGGTTCCCGCAGGCGCAGCGGACGCGGGGCATGCCGTGGGCGTCGACGAGGACGGCCGTACCGGCCTGGAGGACGGCCTGGTAGCCGTCGGCACGGCCGTCGCGGAAGGAGTGGTTGGTGATCCGGGTGTCCGCGCGCAGGACCACCGGGGTGAGCCCGCGCAGGAACTCGGGGATCTTCTCCCGCTCGACGCCGGCGACCTCGGCGAAGGCGCGGGACTTGCCGTCGTCCGAGGTCAGGAGGGTGACCTGGCGTTCGACGTCGCAGCTTCCGAGCCGGTTCGTCCCGCCGTACAGGCCGGGGGTGGCGGCGCCGACCGTACGGATGCCACGGCCGCTCGCGTTGGGCAGCGGCGGCTGGACGGGCGCCGACTCGGCGGTGGCCGACGAAGGGGTGAAGGGGTCGGGGCCGGGGGCGCCGACGGGCTGGAGGGCGAGCTCCATCCGGTCGGCGGCGGCGCCCTTGGTCTGTTCGGGGCCCGAACCCGAGCAGCCGGCGGCGAGGAGGCCGACGACCGCCAAGAGGGCCGCGCAGGCCGGTACGTGACGGCGCGGCGCCTGACGGTGTGTCGGTGCGGGCACGTCATTCACGTCGTTCACGCTGCTCTCCCTTTTCGCCCCGGTTGCTCCTCTCTTGTCTGCCGCATCTCCCCCGACACCGCAACCGGAGCGCCCGTCAGACCGTATTGAACATGTTCAAGGAAAAGCGTAGGGTCACGACCACGAGTTGAACGCGTTCAAAGGAGGGGACCTTGACCGTCCTCGTGAACCTGATCGTCGCCTTGGGGATGGTCTGCGCCGTCCCCCTGGGCCTGCGCCTGATCGACCCGGTCCGGCTGCGCCGCACGGCCCGGCTCTGGCCCCTCGCGGCCGTGCCGGGGGCGCTGTGCCCGTGGCTCCCGCGCGGCCCGGCGGCCACCGTCCTCGCCGCGCTCTACGCGGCCGCCGCCCTGGCCCTCGCCGGCCGGGCCGGGGCCCGGCTGCGGCGGACGCTCGCCCGGACCCCGCCCGGGGGCGGGCGGCTGCCGGACCCGGCCGAGGCGGCCGTGCTCACCGCCCTGCTATCACCCTCGGTCGCCGCGACCGCCCTGGTCGCGGAGCGGGCCGGGTACCGGCTCTTCGGCTTCGACCTGGACGTCCTGGCGCTGACCGTCCCGCACTTCCACTTCGCCGGGTTCACCGCCGCCCTGGTCGCCGGTCTGGTGTGCCGCTCGTCGGGGACCCGGCGCGGAGCGCGCTGGGCCGCGTACGCCGCGTGCAGCGTCCCGGCGGGAACCCTGCTGGTCCTGCTCGGCTACTTCGTCGACGACTGGGCCGAACTGCTGGGCGCGGTGGTGCTGACCACGGGGATGTGGGCGGTGGCCCTGGTGACCTGGCGGGACCTGCGGCCCGCCGCGCGGGACCGGAGCACCGCGACGCTGCTGGCCGTGTCGGCGGCGGTCCTCGTGGTCACGATGCTGCTCGCCCTGTGGTGGGCGACGGGCGAGGCCACCGGGATCGTCCACCCCACCCTGACCTGGATGGCCGCCACGCACGGGCTGGGCAACGCGCTCGGTTTCGCCCTGTGCTCCCTGCTGGCGTGGCGCCGGCTGACCGCCGCGACCCCCATGCCCCCCACATCCCCCTCCGTCGCCCCCGCGGCGGCGCCCGCACCCCGCACCTGACGTCCGATCGAACGGAGAACACGCCATGACCCGCCTCATCAGCGCCGGCCGGGACACCGTCAACTACCCCGACCGGGGCGCGACGGCCCGCCGGCCCCTGCCCGCCGGATACAACCACCTGCACCACCGCACCCGGATCGGCCAGGGCCGGGCCGTCTTCGAAGCCGCCGGGACCGCGGTCACCACCTTCCGCGCCCACCGGGCCTCGGGCGTGCGCGTCCGCACGCCCGAGGGCGGCGGCGCCGTCCGGCCGGGTCTGCGCGTGGAGGTGGGCATCGGCCCGGGACCGCTGCGGATCACCGCCCCCTGCCAGGTGATCTGGACCGCGTACGAGCCGACCCGCACCGGCTTCGCGTACGGCACCCTGGCCGGGCACCCCGAATGCGGGGAGGAGTCCTTCCTGGTGGAGATCGACGCCGAGGGCGCCGTGTGGTTCACGGTGACCGCCTTCAGCCGCCCGAACCGCTGGTACACCCGGCTCGCCGGTCCCCTGGTCCCCCTCCTCCAGCGCGGCTACGCGCGGTGGCTGGGCCGCCACCTGCGCGCCCTGGCCTCCGGCGCCTGATACTGGAGGGGATGGACTGGTTCACGGCGCCCGGATACTGGCTGGGCCGGCTGGTCTTCCAGCGGGCCCTGGCGGGCGTCTACGTCTTCGCGTTCCTCGGGGCCGCCCTGCAGTTCCGGGCCCTGATCGGGGCGCGCGGCATGCTGCCCGTCCCGGACTACCTGCGCTACGTGCCCTTCCGCCACGCCCCGAGCCTGTTCCAACTGCGCTACTCCGACGGGCTCTTCGCCGGCTGCGCCTGGACGGGGGCGGCCCTCGCGGCGGCGCTGGCCGCGGGCGCGGGCGACCTCGTACCGCTGGGCGCGGCCATGGGGATGTGGGCGGCGCTGTGGCTGCTCTACCTGTCGATCGTGAACGTGGGGCAGACCTGGTACTCCTTCGGCTGGGAGTCCCTGCTGCTGGAGGTCGGTTTCCTGGCCGTCTTCCTCGGCAACTCCCGGGCCGGGCCGCCCGTGCTGGTGCTGTGGCTGCTGCGGTGGGTGCTGTTCCGGGTGGAGTTCGGCGCCGGGCTGATCAAGATGCGCGGCGACGCCTGCTGGCGCAAGCTCACCTGCCTCTACCACCACCACGAGACGCAGCCGATGCCCGGTCCGCTCAGCTGGTTCTTCCACCGTCTGCCGCGCCCCGTCCACCGGGTGGAGTGCGCGGCGAACCACGTGACCCAACTGTTCGTCCCGGTGCTGCTGTTCACCCCGCAGCCGGTGGCCTCGTACGCGGCGTGCCTCATGGTGGCCACCCAGCTGTGGCTGGTGCTGTCGGGCAACTTCGCCTGGCTCAACTGGCTGACGATCACGCTCGCACTGCCGGCCGTCGACTTCACGGCGCTCGCCGGCCCCCCGCCCGCCGCCGCGTCGGTCACGGGGCCGGTCTGGTACGTCGTCCTCGTCTGCGCGGTGACGGCGCTGGTCCTGGTGCTCAGCCGGCATCCGGTGGCCAACATGATCTCGCCGCGCCAGGTGATGAACCGGTCCTTCGACCCGCTCCACCTGGTCAACACCTACGGGGCGTTCGGCACGGTCGGGCGGATCCGCGACGAGGTCGTGGTCGAGGGGACCGCCGACGCGGTGCCCCGCGAGGACGGCGCCTGGCGGGAGTACGGCTTCAAGGGCAAGCCGGGCGATCCGCTGCGGATGCCGCGCCAGTTCGCGCCGTACCACCTGCGGCTGGACTGGCTGATGTGGTTCGCGGCCCTCTCCCCCGGCTACGCCCGGGACTGGTTCGGGCCGTTCGTCGAGCGGCTGCTGGCGGGCGACCGGGACACGCTGCGGCTGATCCGCCACAACCCCTTCCCGGACGCCCCGCCGCGGTTCGTACGGGCCCGGCTCTACCGGTACCGGTTCACCACCTGGCGGGAGCTCCGCGAGACGGGCGCCTGGTGGCACCGCACGCCGCTGCGCGAGTACCTGCCGCCGACCCGGCTCGCCGGAGCCCGCGCCTCAGAGCCCGAGTAGGTCCGCCTCCCGCTCCGCGGAGATGCCCGGCGACGGCCGGTCGGAGCGCTGGGGGGCGACGCCCCCGAGGGAGCGGAGCCAGGCCCAGGTGTCGGCGGCCGTCTCCTCGACGGGGCGGCACTTCAGGCCCGTCGCCAGGGCCCGGCCGGGGTCGCCGCCGAACATGTGGGCGTGGGCCTCGCCCTCCGGGAGCCAGACGGGCAGTTCGGTCCACGGCTGGATCCCGGCCGCCTCGATCACGGTCTGGTCGGTCCAGCGCGGCTCCAGGGGTACGCCGGTGGCGGCGGCGCAGGCCTCCAGGAGACTGCCCATGGTGGCGTGGCCGAGCGGGGAGATCAGGTCGTAGGCGCCGCCGTGGCCGGCCTCCGCCGCGTCCAGGGTCCAGTGCGCGAGGTCGCGCACGTCGATGTACTGGAGCGGGAGCCCGGGGCGTCCGGGGGCGAGGAGGGGACCGCCGCGCGCGACCCGGTTGAGCCACCAGGGCAGCCGGCCGACGTTCTCGTACGGACCGAGGATCAGCCCGGCGCGCACGAGCAGCGCGCGCTCCCCGAAGGCGTCGACGGCGGCGATCTCCGCGCCCCTCTTGTCCTCGGCGTAGGCGGCGGAGTCCGCGTCGGGTGATCCTTCGACCAGCGGGCCGTCCTCGCCCGGGCCGTCCTCGCCCGGGCCGACGGTCGCGGGGTAGGCGTAGACCGAACGGGTGGAGACGTAGACGTACCGGCCGACCCGGCCGGCCAGCAGGCGGGCGCTGTCGCGGACCGCGGTGGGGGCGCCGCCCCAGGTGTCGACGACCAGGTCCCACTCCCCCTCGGCGAGGGAGTCCAGGCCGCCGGGGAGCGTGCGGTCCCCGCGCAGTGCGGAGGTTCCCGGCGGGGGCGCGTGGTGCCCCCGGTGGAAGACGGTCACCTCCCAGCCCCGCTCCAGGGCGTCTTCGGTGATCGCGCGCCCGACGAATTCGGTCCCACCCAGCATCAGCAGCTTCATGGGACCGACCATGCCGGGGCGGGCCCGGTGGGGGAAGGGATGATCGCCGACAGCGATGACGCTCACGGCGTAGGCCGGACGGGAACCCTCGCGGACGGTGCGGACGCGGGGCGGCCCCGCGACGTGCCGCGCCCCCGCCACCCTCGGGTGACGGGGGCGCGCCGGGCTTCGGCTCTAGTCGATGCCGGGCAGGATGTGCGGTTCCGCCAGGTCGTCCTCGTAGCCGGCCAGTCGGATGGGGGCGGAGCGGGCCCAGACCTCGAGGCTGCCGAGTTCGTCGGACCGCGTGCTCGCCCTCCAACCCGTGCGCTCCATGGTCGGGTCGGTCTTGGTCATCTCAGTCACCGCGCACTCCCTTGTGTCGCGTAACCCGGCGGGCTCGTCCGCGCGCCGGATAGGGATATAGAAGGTCTTCCGGACGCGGTGGCGCCATGGTGGAGCGGGGCCCGGGTGAGGCTCCTTGCGCTTCAGGGTACACATATGAGCGGGGGCCCGCTCGATGGAACGGTAAAATCCGCGCTGGACCGCTTGTTTTCTCCCCGAGTTCAGGAAGTCGCCCACCGGCGTGTCCGCCGGGACTGATCTGCTCGGGTGCGGAGGCACGCGAGCGGCGACGACAGTAGGGAGTCACGGTGGCGAGGTCAGGAGTACCCGCGTTCGGCAGTGTCGACGAGCTGATGGACCTTCTGCACGCCCATCACGAGGCCCCGGACGCTTCGGACCGCGACCTCGGACTACAGACTGCGGCGCTCCTGCGCCGCTCGCATCCGTTCGACAAGGAACTCCAAGTGGCCGGACTGCTCCACGACCTGGGGCGGCTGCTGGCCCGGGAGGGCGGCTCGGGGGCGCCCGCGGACCCGGCCGAGCGCACGGCGGAGGCGGTCCGTCCGCTGCTGGGCGACCGCGTGGCCCGGCTGCTGCGCCCGCCCGTCCCGGGCGCCGAGCCGGAAGCGGAGACACTGCGCCAGGCGGCCCGTGCGGGCCGGGCGGCGGGGCTGGACGCCGGGGTGATGGAGGACTGGCGCCCGGTGCTCGAACTCGTCGCGGCCGGGGCCTATCAACTCTGAGGCGCGATGCGCCCGAACGGGTGAGGAGGGGGCGGACGGCCCGCGCCGTCCACCCCCTCCTCACCCCGTACCGCCGCGGACGCGGCGGCGGTCCTACCAATTGGCGGGCGCGTAGTCCTTCAGGAAGACTCCGAAGAGGTCCTCGCCGGCCTCGCCCCGGACGACCGGGTCGTAGACGCGGGCCGCGCCGTCCACCAGGTCGAGGGGCGCGTGGAAGCCCTCCTCGGCCAGGCGCAGCTTGTCGAAGTGCGGACGCTCGTCGGTGATCCAGCCGGTGTCGACCGAGGTCATGAGGATGCGGTCGGTCTGGAACATCTCCTGGCCGCTGGTCCGCGTCACCATGTTCATCGCCGCCTTGGCGGCGTTGGTGTTCGGGTGCCCCGCGCCCTTGTAACCGCGGCTGAAGACGCCTTCCATGGCGGAGACGTTGACCACGTACGCACGCCCGCTGGACGCCTGCCGGGCGGCCTCGGCCATCGCCGGCCGCAGCGCGCTGATCAGGATGAACGGCGACGTGTAGTTGCACAGCTGGGTCTCCAGCAGCTCCACCGGGGAGATCTGGTCGATGGTCTGCACCCAGGTGTTGGAATCGACCACGTCGGGCAGCAGGCCGCCCGCGTCGATGGCCGTGCCGGCGAGGTGCCGCTCCAGGCTGGCGTTGCCCGCGACCAGGGCGAGGTCGGCGACCTTCTGCGCCTCCAGCCCGCTCACGCCGACGGGCAGCGCCGCCAGGCCGTCGACCGCGCCGGAGTTGAAGGCGCCGATGACGCGGTGGGCGGGGAGCTCGCCGGCGGGCAGCGGGGCGCCCTCGCCCTCGACCAGCGCGGCGTACGCGGTGGGCAGGCGGCGTACGGTCTGCGTCGCGTTGTTGATCAGGATGTCCAGCGGACCGGCCGCGGCGACCTGCTCGGCCAGCGCCACGGACTGGGCCGGGTCGCGCAGGTCGATGCCGACGACCTCCAGGCGGTGCATCCAGTCCGCCGAGTCCTCCATCGCCTTGAAGCGGCGGATCGCGTCCTTGGGGAACCGGGTGGTGATCGTGGTGTGGGCGCCGTCGCGCAGCAGCCGCAGCGCGATGTACATGCCGATCTTGGCCCGGCCGCCGGTGAGCAGCGCGCGCTTGCCGGTCAGGTCGGCGCGGGCCTCCCGCCGGGTCCGGTTCTCGACGGCGCACTCCGGGCAGAGCTGGTGGTAGAAGTAGTCGACCTCGACGTACCGCGTCTTGCAGACGTAGCAGGAGCGGGGGCGCTGGAGTATTCCGGCGATCCGGCCGGCTTCGGTGACCGAGGAGGGCAGGATGCCCTCGGTCTCGTCGTCGATGCGCTCGGCGGAGCCGGTCGCGGTCGCCTCGGTGACGGCCTTGTCGTTGGCGGTCTTGGCGGCGCGGCGCTCCTGGCGGCGGCGCTGCTTGACCGTGCGGTAGAGGCCGGCGGTGGCACGGCGTACGGTGATGGCGTCGGGGTGGTCGACATCGATCTTGTCGAGTTCGTCGAGCACGCTGAGGCAGAGGGCCAGCCGCTCGGGGTCGATGCCCGGCCCGTATGCGTGGTTGTCTTCGGTCACCGTCATGGCCGCTGCCGTTCCCTGTTCGCTCGTCCGCGTCCGCCTGCTGCGGAGGTCCCAAAACCGCCACTGTACGGAGCCGACACGCCCGGGACCAAACCCGTATCCGTGCGCCTCACCCACCGCGAACCCCCTGTCACGGTATGGATGGTTTCGTAACGCTCCGTACGCTCCGGGACACGGTCGCCGGCGACGGTTCCCGACGGAGCGCCGCCCCGCCGGAAACCGGTAGGTACTCCTTCCGGTGTATGCCAGGAGGATGACTCGCCCGCCGATCAAGGAGCCCGTGGGCGGATGAAGAGGAGCCCCGGGTGGGGCATCGTGGAATGCATGAGCGCCCTGGCCCTGTCGGTCCTCCTCTGCCTGGTCTCCGCCGTCGCGTACGCGAGCGGTGCGATCGTCCAGGAACACGTCGCGGCGAGCTCGCCGGACGACTCCTACGCACCGCTGCGCCGCGCCGCCTGGTGGGCGGCGGTCGCCCTGAACGGGCTGGGCGCCCTGCTGCACGTGGTAGCGCTCGCGTACGGGCCGCTGAGCCTGGTCCAGCCGCTGGGCGCGCTGACCATCGTCTTCGCCCTCCCGATGGCGGCCGTCTTCGTGGGACGCCGGGCGGGCGCGGCGGCCTGGCGCGGGGCCGTCCTCGCCACCGTCGGCCTGGCCGGGCTCCTCGCCCTGACCGGCGGGAACGGCGCGGGCCGGGAGGCCCTGGCCGGCACGGAACGGACCCTGCTGCTGTCGGTGACGGCGGGCGGTGCGGCGGTGCTGTTCCTGGCGGCCCGGCGGGCGCGGCGGGCGGTGCTGCGCAGCGTGCTGCTGGCGGCGGCCGCCGGTACGTCCTTCGGGATGGCCTCGGTGTTCACGAAGTCGGTCGCGGAGAGCTTCGAGGCGGGCGTGTCGGCCGGGCTGTGGCCGGACCTGGCGGCGATCGCCGTACTGGCGGCCGGCGGGCTGCTGCTCTCGCAGGCCGCGTACCGGGGTGCCGGGCTGACCGCGCCGCTGGCCACGGTGACCGTCGTCAATCCGGCGGTGGCCGCGGCGGTGGGCATCTCGTTGTTCGACGAGGGCTTCCGCTACGGCACCGCCGGAACCGTGGCCGCGCTGGCGAGCGCCGTGGTGGCGGCGGCCGGCCTGGTGCTGCTCACGGCCGTGCCGCCGCAGGTGCGGGGGTCAGATGCCGACGCCCTTGCCACGGAGGTACTTGAGCGGGTCGATGTCGGAGCCGTAGCCGGGGGCGGTGCGCATCCCGAAGTGCAGGTGGGGCCCGCTGGTGTTGCCGGTGGAGCCGGAGCGGCCGATCCGCTGACCTCCGGAGACCTGCTGGCCGGCCTTGACGCCGAGCGCGGAGAGGTGGGCGTACTGGGAGTACCGGCCGTCGGCGTGCTTGATGACGACCTGGTACCCGTAGGCTCCGGCCCAGCCCGCCGACTCCACCGTGCCCGGTCCCACGGCCTTGATGCTGGTGCCGGTCGGCACCGGGAAGTCGACGCCCGTGTGGTAGCCGCTGGACCAGGAGGACCCCGCGACGCGGTAGGCCGTTCCGAGGGCGGCGTCGACGGGGGCGGAGAAGCCGCCCGAGGCGGGCTTCTGCTCCGCTGAGGGCTTGGCGGCGGGTTTCTCCGTCGGCTTCTCGGCGGGTTTCTCCGTCGGCTTCTCGGTCGGCTTCTCCGTCGGCTTCTCCACCGGTTTGGCCTGGCCGGCGGGCTCCACGGGTTTGACCGGCTCGGCGGTGCGCGGCGGCTTCTCCGGGTTCTGCGCGGGCGGCGCGACGGGAGCGGTGGTCACCCGGAGCGTGAGCCGCTGCCCCGGGAAGATCATGTCGGGGTTGCCGCCGACCGTGCTCCGGTTGGTCTCGTAGAGGGCCTGCCAGCCGCCCTCGACGTGCTGCTCGACGGCGATCGTCGAAAGCGAGTCCCCGGGCGCGACGACGTACGGGTTCGGCAGGACGGAGGTCCCGGTCGGGCGGGGCATGACGACGGGCGTCCCGGTGGTGGCCTTGGTCGCCTGGAGCCGGTCCATCGGCGCCTGCGTCCGCGCGGGCTCGGGCTGAGCGGACTTGGCCTGGTCCGGCTCGGCCTGGTCCGGCTCGGCCTGGGACCGCGCCGGCTTCGGCGACGCCGTCCCCGCGGTGGCGGGTGACGCACCACTGCGGCTGAGTCCGGACTGCGGGCCGCAGGCGGGCCAGGCCTGCGGGCCCTGCCCCCTGAGCACCTTCTCCGCGACCGCGATCTGCTGGTCCTTGGTCGCCAGGTCGGCGCGTGCGGCGAAGGCGGTGCCGCCGAAGTCCCGCCAGGTGCTCTGGCTGAACTGGAGCCCGCCGAAGTAGCCGTTGCCGGTGTTGATCTTCCAGTCGCCGGTCGCCTCGCACTCGGCGACCTTGTTCCAGGTGTCCACGGAGGCGGCGTGCGCGGCCCCCGCCCCGATGAGCGGGAGCGCGATGCCCGCGCCACCCGCGGTGACGGCGAGCGAGGCCCGGTTGATGCTGCTCGGCTGGTACCGGCGGTGCCGGCCCCGTACACCCATGGGAGCCCCCTTGAAGACATCAGGAACCGCACAACCTAACGCCGCCCCACATGACTGACAAGAGCCACAACCAGCCGCCGTACGGCTGGAGTTGGGCATCTGTCGAACAGTGGGACGGCGTTCGCGCGGACTGACGTACGGGTTCACCCGCCAGGGGGAGGCTGCGGCCCGCCGGTCCCTCAGCCGAGCGGGCCCGGCTGCGGAACCGGAGCGGGGCCGGGCGGCGCGGGCACCGGATCGGGCTCGGGGAACGGCGCCGGAACCGGCGGCACCGGCCGCGGCACGGGCTCGGGGTCCGGGAGCGGCGGGAAGGGCGCCGGAACCGGGTCGGGCTCGGGCGGCGGGGGCTGTGTCTGCTCTGCTTTTCGCTCCATGAGTCCCACTTTCCCCCGATCCCTTCCACCATGCCCCCGGACACGGCGGCGGGGCCGGTCAGGCCGGGGGTGCGGGGGTGGTGTCCGCTCCGCGCAGCCGCAGGGCCGCGGCCAGACCGGGTCCGGGGCTGGAGAGGACGGGCACGCGGGTACGGGCGAGCGGGGCGGCCCCGGCCATGGAGGCCTGGGCCAGGACGATGACGTCGGCGTCCGTGACGGCGTCCACCGCCTCGGCCACCGCCGCGAGGTGACCGGCGGTGTCCCCGGCCACGAAGAGCTCCCAGGCCCCCTCGACGAGGCGCGTACGGACGGACACCGGGCGGCCGTCGGCCTCCCCGGCCAGCAGTTCCGCGGTCGGCGCGAGGGTCGACTCGATGGTGGCCAGTACGGCGATCCGCGGGCCCGTGCGGACGGCCTCGGCCGCCATGGGCCGGTCCACCCGCAGGACCGGGACGCCGAGGGCGGGCGCCAGGGCCTCCGCGACGGCCCCGAGGGTCGAGCAGGTGACCAGCACCGGCTCGCCCGCGTCGCCGAGCAGCCCGCGCAGGTCCTCGGCGACCGACTCCGGGCCGTGGGCGCGGGCCCGCTCCAGCAGCTCCGGGTACACCAGGTGCCGCAGCACGGCGCCCGGGTGCTCCCGGTCGCGCAGCGCGTCGAAGACCGGGACGTGCGCCGCGGAGGTGTGGAGCAGCGTCAGCCCCGTCACCACAGGCCGGAGTCGGCGTCCAGCTGCGCCTTCGCGGCTTCCACGAGAGCGGCCGGGGCCACGGGCGCCCGGTCGGGGTGCTTGGCGGCCCAGCTCGCCGCGTAGGGGCAGAGCGGGACGACCGGCACGCCCTCGGCGGCGGCGATCCCGTAGAAGGTCCCGACCAGGTCCCCGGCGATCCCGCGGCCCTCGTGGCCCGGCTCGACCACCGTGTGCACCGCGACCAGCGCGTGCGGCTCGGCGTCGAGGACGAAGTAGGCGATGAACCCGACCACCGCCCCGTCCTCGACGGCCAGCAGCCGCCCGGCCTTCCGCTCGTCCAGCAGTTCGATCGCCATGTGCCCGACTCCCCTCAGACAGCAACCGCGTGGGGGCTGCGCTCCTGATCCGTACCCGGCACCGGGGCGGACGGGTCCGACCCCAGCTCGATGATCCTGTTGTCCGCGTCCACGTGAACGACACGCGGCGAGAACACCCGCGCCTGCGCGTCCTCGATCTGCGCGTAGCTGATCAGGATGACCAGGTCCCCGGGGTGCACCAGGTGCGCGGCGGCCCCGTTGATCCCGATGACACCCGAACCGCGCTCACCCTCGATGACGTACGTCTCCAGCCGCGCACCGTTCGTGATGTCGACGATGTGCACGAGCTCCCCCGGCAGCAGGTCCGCCGCGTCGAGGAGATCGGCGTCGATCGTCACTGAACCGACATAGTGCAGGTCGGCCTGGGTGACGGTGGCCCGATGGATCTTGGACTTGAACATGGTACGAAACATGAAATAACTCCCGATATGTCTGCTCCCTGCCCGCTTCACGCAGGTCAAGGGCGGTCCCGGCAGCCTACAACCGTTCTCAAGTTCGGTTAGCTTTCCCTAGGTCTTTCAGGACTCATGCTGACCGATTGCTGGATCTTCTAATACTTCATCAGGTTGACGTGGGTTGATCCGGCCACCGCACCGCGTGAGCCCCTGGGTCCGGCACAGCCGGCCAAGGCCTCCGGCCCGCCGTCAGCGTTCCAGGAACCACCAGCGGCTCCACCCTAGCCTCGCCGTTTCGGTTGGGTACGGCAGCTGGTGGGGCGGAAACGCGAAAGTGCCTTCCTGACCTGGAACGATGAACCTTGCTGAGGGGTTCTGTCGGTCCAAGCGGGGGGCACTTTCTACAGCAGGCTATCGGGTTGCGGCCCAAGGTCCATGTCAGCGCCGATGGTTCGGGGGTGGTCGGGCATGCCGGGGCACGGCTGCTGGCGGATCTCGCTGATGCCACTGGGCTGACCGCCGCGTACTCCGCGGCTCTCAGGCCGCTTCGGCCGCGCGGGACCGGACACGATCCGGGACGGATCGCCACCGACCTGGCGGTAATGCTCGCCGACGGAGACGAGGCCATCGCGGACCTGGCAGTACTGCGCGACCAGGGCGAGGTGTTCGGCCCCGTCGCCTCGACACCGACGGCTGGCGACTGCTCGCCGACACCGACGAGAGGACACTGACCGCTCTGCGCTCGGCCCGTGCCCAGGCCCGGGAAGTCGCCTGGCTGCAAGCCGCCGAGCAAGGTGAGGGCCTACCCGCAGTCCGGGCCGCGGGACGCATGCTGCCCGGGCCGGTCCTGGACCTCGACGCCACGCTGGTCACCTGCCACTCCGAGAAAGACGAATCGGCATGTTCCTTGGCCGCTGCTGCCGCGAGCATGCCGGCGAGGCTGCCCCCGATGATGACGACACGCCTGGGGGCGTGGCTCGTGCCTCGGCTCATGGCGGGCTGCCTTCTGCGCGGGCGCGATGGTGCGCATGGACGTTCCGGACTGCGGGCGAAGCCAGCGCCAGGAACAGCGGAACTGGGGCCCCGGCGCGCAACTCCGATGTCGAAGCGACGTCTTGCAGGGACTCGGTATGCGTCCACTGCCGCTCGCGAGCGGCCCGGATCATGGTCGCATCCGCGGCGACCGCCGCGGAAGAACCACCCGTCCACGTGCGTCCGGGGCGGCGGCCGACGGCCGCCGCCCCGGACAGCCGGCCCGCCCCGGCCCGTGGCGGGCCGGAGCGGTGACCGGTGTTCGGTCAGGGAAGGAGCGGGACAAGGACGAGTGTCAGCGGCGCAGTCACGGAGGAGGCGGCGTAGCAGCTCGTCCCCGCGAAGGACGCGGTGTAGCTCGTCGCCGTGATCACAGTGCTGGGAACCGTCAGCGTCGGCGGGGCCAGTGTCGCCACCCCGCCGGCGTTGGTGAGTGCGGTCCCGAGGACGACGGGCCCGAGCGTCGTGTTCGCCCTGAAGGTGACCAGCTGTCCCGGGAGCGGAGCGGCGGTGGAGGTGACCTTGAGCGTGGCGCTCATCGACTGGATGACGAACGTGCCGTTCGTCCGCAGGCGGATCTGCGCCGGGGCCGCCGTCAGCGTCGTGGGAGCCGGGTTCACGGTCAGGTTGGCCGACGTTGCCGAGGGACTGTGACAGGTACCACCGTTGTAGACGGCGGTGACCGTGCCGCTGGCGCCCGCGGTGGTGGTGACGCAGGCCGTGCCGCCGGCGTTGAGTGTCACGGTCTGGACGAAGCCGCCGGGGCCGGTGAACGTGACCGTCCCGGCGGGCGTGCCGCTGCCCGGCGCGACGGTGGTGACCGTGGCGCAGAACGTCACCGGGCGGCCGCAGACTGCGGGGTTGGGGGTGATGGTGAGCGCGGTCGCGGTCTGGGCGTTGTTCACGGTCACGCTCGTCGCGCCCTTCACCGGCTTGAAGCATCCGTCACCGTTGTAGACGGCGGTGACCGTGCCGCTGGTGAGGCTGCTGGTGGTGACGCAGGCCGTACCGCCGGCGTTCAGGGGCACCGTCGTGTTCAGTCCGCCGGGGCCGGCGAAGGTGACGGTTCCGGTGGGGGTGCCGCTGCCGGGTGCGACTGCGGTGACCGTGGCGCACACCGTCACGGACTGGCCGCACACCGAGGGGTTGGGGGTGACCGTTACCGAGACCGCGCTGGATGCCTGGTTGACGGTCACCGGCGCGGTGCCGGTCGACGGTGAGAAGCAACCGTCGCCGTTGTAGACGGCGGTGACGGTGCCGCTGGTGAGGCTGCTGGCGGTGACGCAGGCCGTGCCGGCGGCGTTCAGAGGGACGGTCGTGTTCAGCCCGGCCCCGGTGAAGGTGACGGTTCCGGTGGGGGTGCCGCTGCCGGGTGCGACTGCGGTGACCGTCGCGCACACCGTCACGGACTGGCCGCACACCGAGGGGTTGGGGGCCACCGACACGGTGGTGGTGCTGGCCGCCGGGTTGACGGTCACCGGCGCGGTGCCGGTCGACGATGAGAGGCATGCGTCGCCGTTGTAGACGGCCGTGACGGTGCCGCTGGTGAGGCTGCTGGTGGTGACGCAGGCCGTGCCGCCGGCGTCCAGGGGTACGGTCGTGTTCAGTCCGCCGGGGCCGGTGAAGGTGACGGTTCCGGTGGGCGTGCCGCTACCGGGTGCAACCGCGGTAACCGTCGCGCACACCGTCACGGACTGGCCGCACACCGAGGGGTTGGGGGTGACCGATACGGTGGTGGTGCTGGCGGCCTGGTTGACCGTCACGTCGAAGGGAGCGCCCGAGCCGGCGAAGCAGGTGTCGCCGTTGTAGGTGGCCGAGTACGTGCCGCTGGTGAGGCTGCTGGTGGTCAGGCAGGCCGTGCCGCCGGCATCCAGCGGCAGTGTCACGTTGAGTCCGCCGGGGCCGGTGAAGGTGACGGTTCCGGTGGGGGTGCCGCTGCCGGGTGCGACTGCGGTGACGGTGGCGCACACCGTCACGGTCTCGCCGCACACCGAGGGGTTGGGGGTCACCGTTACCGAGACCGCGCTGGATGCCTGGTTGACGGTCACCGGCGCGGTGCCGGTCGACGGTGAGAAGCAACCGTCGCCGTTGTAGACGGCGGTGACGGTGCCGCTGGTGAGGCTGCTGGTGGTGACGCAGGCCGTGCCGCCGGCATCCAGCGTCAGTGTCACGTTGAGTCCGCCGGGGCCGGTGAAGGTGACGGTTCCGGTGGGGGTGCCGCTGCCGGGTGCGACTGCGGTGACGGTGGCGCACACCGTCACGGACTGGCCGCATACGGACGGGTCGGGGTCCACGGTCACCGAGACCGCGCTGGATGCCTGGTTGACGGTCACCGGCGCGGTGCCGGTCGACGAGGAGAAGCAACCGTCGCCGTTGTAGACGGCCGTGACCGTGCCGGTCTCCAGCTCGGTCGTAGTCAGGCAGGCCGTGCCGGCGGCGTTCAGGGGGACGGTCGTGTTCAGCCCGGCCCCGGTGAAGGTGACGGTTCCGGTGGGGGTGCCGCTGCCGGGTGCCACTGCGGTGACCGTCGCGCACACCGTCACGGTCTCGCCGCACACCGACGGGTCGGGCTCCACCGTCACCGACACCGCACTGGATGCCTGGTTGACCGTCACCATTGCGGCGTCTGTCGATGAGGTGAAGCATCCGTCACCGTTGTAGACGGCCATGACCGTGCCGCTGGTGAGGCTGCTGGTGGTGACGCAGGCCGTGCCGCCGGCGTCCAGGGGTACGGTCGTGTTCAGTCCGCCGGGGCCGGTGAAGGTGACGGTTCCGGTGGGCGTGCCGCTACCGGGTGCAACCGCGGTGACCGTCGCGCACACCGTCACGGACTGGCCGCACACCGAGGGGTTGGGGGCCACCGACACGGTGGTGGTGCTGGCCGCCTGGTTGACCGTCACGTCGAAGGGAGCGTCCGAGCCGGCGAAGCAGGTGTCGCCGTTGTAGGTGGCCGAGTACGTGCCGCTGGTGAGGCTGCTGGTGGTCAGGCAGGCCGTGCCGCCGGCATCCAGCGGCAGTGTCACGTTGAGTCCGCCGGGGCCGGTGAAGGTGACGGTTCCGGTGGGGGTGCCGCTACCGGGTGCCACCGCGGTGACCGTCGCGCACACCGTCACCGTCTCGCCGCACACCGACGGGTCGGGCTCCACCGTCACCGACACCGTGCTCGACGCCTGGTTGACCGTCACGTCGAAGGTGCCCGTCGACAGCAGGAAGCAGGTGTCACCGGCGTAGGTGACGGTGACCGTGCCGGTCTCCAGCGCGGTCGTGGTGACGCAGGCCGTGCCGCCGGCGTCCAGCCCCGCGACAAGAGTGCTGCCGTCGGGCAGCAGGAAGGCGACGGTTCCGGTGGGGGTGCCGCTACCGGGTGCCATTGCGGTGACGGTGGCGCACACCGTCACGGTCTCGCCGCACACCGACGGGTTGGGCTCCACCGTCACCGACACCACGCTCGACGCCTGGTTGACCGTCACGTCCAGTGAGCCCGTCGACGGCAGGAAGCAGGTGTCACCCGCGTAGGTGACGGTGACCGTGCCGGTCTCCAAGGCGGTCGTGGTGACGCAGGCTGCGCCGCCTGCGTCCAGGGTCACCGTCTCGTTGAGTCCGCCGGGGCCGGTGAAGGTGACGGTTCCGGTGGGGGTGCCGCTACCGGGTGCCACCGCGGTGACCGTCGCGCACACCGTCACGGTCTCGCCGCACACCGACGGGTTGGGCTCCACCGTCACCGACACCACGCTCGACGCCTGGTTGACCGCCAGATCCACGGTGCCGGTGGACGAGGAGAAGCATTCATCGCCGTTGTAGGTGGCGGTGACCGTGCCGGTCTCCAGCGCGGTCGTGGTCAGGCATGCGGTGCCGCCGGCGTCCAGGGTCACCGTCTCGTTCAGTCCGCCCGGGCCGGTGAAGGTCACCGTTCCAGTGGGGGTGCCGCTACCGGGTGCCACCGCGGTGACCGTCGCGCACACCGTCACGGACTGGCCGCATACCGACGGGTTGGGGTCCACCGTCACCGACACCGTGCTCGACGCCTGGTTGACGGTCACCGGCGCGGTGCCGGTGGACGAGGAGAAGCACCCGTCGCCGTTGTAGGTGGCGGTGACCGTGCCGGTCTCCAGTGCGGTCGTGGTCAGGCATGCGGTGCCGCCGGCATCCAGGGTCACCGTCTCGTTCAGTCCGCCCGGGCCGGTGAAGGTCACCGTTCCGGTGGGGGTGCCGCTACCGGGTGCCACCGCGGTGACCGTCGCGCACACCGTCACGGACTGGCCGCACACCGAGGGGTTGGGGTCCACGGTCACCGAGACCGTGCTCGACGCCTGGTTGACCGTCACGTCGAAGGTGCCGGTCGACGAGGAGAAGCAACCGTCGCCGTTGTAGACGGCTGTGACGGTGCCGCTGGTGAGGCTGCTGGTGGTGACGCAGGCCGTGCCGCCGGCGTCCAGGGGTACGGTCGTGTTCAGTCCGCCGGGGCCGGCGAAGGTGACGGTTCCGGTGGGGGTGCCGCTGCCGGGTGCGACTGCGGTGACCGTGGCGCACACCGTCACCGTCTCGCCGCACACCGACGGGTTGGGTTCGACCGTCACCGACACCGTGCTCGACGCCTGGTTGACCGTCACCGGCGCGGTGCCGTTCGATGCGGAGAAGCAATCGTCGCCGTTGTAGGTGGCGGTGACCGTGCCGGTCTCCAGCGCGGTCGTGGTGACGCAGGCTGTGCCGCCTGCGTCCAGGGTCACCGTCTCGTTGAGTCCGCCGGGGCCGGTGAAGGTGACGGTTCCGGTGGGGGTGCCGCTACCGGGTGCCACCGCGGTGACCGTCGCGCACACCGTCACGGTCTCGCCGCACACCGACGGGTCGGGCTCCACCGTCACCGACACCGTGCTCGACGCCTGGTTGACCGTCACGTCGAAGGTGCCGGTCCCGCTCGCGTAGCACTCGTCGCCGCCGTAGACGACGGTGACCGTGCCGGTCTCCAGCGCGGTCGTGGTGACGCAGGCCGTGCCGCCTGCGTCCAGGGTCACCGTCTGGTTGAGTCCGCCGGGGCCGGTGAAGGTCACCGAGCCCGACGGATTGCCGACGCCCGAGGAGACCGGTGCCACGGTGGCGCAGAGGGTCACCGTCTGACCGCACACCGACGGGTTGGGCACCACCGAGACCGTGACCGAGACGGGCGCAGGGTTGACGACGTGGAGCGTCAGCGGGGAGTTCGACCCGTTGAAGTCCGCGTCGCCGGTGTAGAAGGCGGCTGCCTGGTGGAGGCCGACGTCCAAGCCGCTGAAGCTGACCTGCGCCTGCCCGTTTATGGCCACGGGGGCGGTCAGTACCGGACCGTCGTCGCTGACGATGAAGGACACCAGCCCGGTGGGAGTTCCCGCGCCCGGCGGAACGGGGGTCACCTGGGCGGTGGCGGTCACCGTCTCTCCGCAGACCGAGGGCTCGGGGGCGAAGGCCAGCGTGGTGGTGGTGTTCGCGAGAGTGACCTCCTGGGTGTCCGCGCCCGTGGACGGGTCGTACTCCGCGTCGCCGGAGTAGTTGGCCTCCATCCCGTGGAGACCGACCTCCAGATCGCTGGTCGTGTACTGCGCCGTGCCGCTCATGTCGAGCGGCACGGTCACGACGGGCGTGCTGTCGACGACGAACTCGACGCTGCCGGTCGGGGTGGGGCCGGCGACTTCCGGCTGGACGGTGGCGGTGAAGGTGACCGACTGCCCGAAGACGGACGGATCCGGTGCCGAGGTCACGGTGGTGGTCGAACTGGCCATGCTGTGGCTCCCTTTCGGATGACCCGCGGAAGCAGATGAATCTCCTCGCCCGTATGGCGCTTGGCGAGGCATGGAACGCACGGGAAAACGCTGGCGGGACGTTCCGTTAAGAGCCCTTGTCCACATGAAGTCGGGGCACATCACCTGCTGATATCAGCAGTAGGCCTTCCGGCTGAGGACTTCGGCTAGACGGGTGAACAGAACACCACTCGTTCGGCCCAGCGCACTCAGGCGCGCGAGAGGCGATAAACCCGGATTATGCGGCGCCTTGGTGCACTCTCGCGAGAGGAAAGGTTTCCCTTTCGGTTGTTTTCCCGGGCACGTAACTGGGCGGCGCCGGGGGTGTACTCACGCTCTCAGGACAGTCTGGCGGACTCACGGGCGCAAGAGAAAGGATTCCGCGCTGAGTGAATCATGTTATTCCTTCGCGGCATTTGCAATACCAGGGGTGCCACGGCACGCCGCAGCCCCCCGGTGCACCGGCTGTCCGGTACGCCGAGGGGCTGCTGGTGGGGGCGTCGCCCTTCCGGCGGCCCGCCGGAGTGGGCGGGCCTACTGGCGGACCGCCGTGATGGAACCTTGCCCGCCTGCCCTCTTGTTGGCCGCGTCGGCCTCCTGCCGCGTGGGGTACTGGCGCGTGACCCCATTGGGCAGGACCAGCCGGTAGACGAGCGTGGACCGGCTGGCGCGTCCGCAATTGCATGCCATGGTCTTCCTCCTTCCGTTCGGCCGCTCCGGCGGCCGGTCAAGGTGGAGGGCCGGGGGAGTTCCGGGGCAGGACCGAGCCCCCGGCTCGTTCCCTTTACCCTTTACCCCCGGGCACCGCACGCCGACACTCGCCGCCGTATAGTCATATTTATACGTGGCGGCGATGATGGGGACTATTCCAACGTGCCAGTCAGTCAAGCCAGTTGGCGGCGAGGCCGGTGAGGTAGGAAAGGGTAAGCGCCGTGGCGCCCGCCTGGAACCACGTTTCCTCGCCGGCCCAGTGGGCGAGCACGGTGACGGCGCCCGCGACCCAGATGCTGACGCACCATCCGCAGGTGACCAGATAGGCCGGGTGGGAGTCTTCGCCGAAACGGTCGGCGATCCGGGAGCGGAACCCCGCGGCGAGGGCGTCCTTGGTGACGAATCGCGTGACGCGACAGACTGTGCCGAGCGACAGGAGGAAGATCAGCGCACTCATGGAGTTCATCGTAGGGTTTCCGCACTCCTCCCCTCTCGCGTTTCCCGAATCCGGCGGGAGGGCCGGATCGGCGGGGAATGCCGAGAAGCGCCTGAGCGCCGCGCGGAAGATTTCGAGTCAAGTGAGGCGGTTGTGTCACCATGTGGCTTGTGGTGTGGCCCTGCGCCTAGTGTCTCGTGATCCTGTTCATGTCAGTTCAATTTGTTATTGACGAGTTTCTTCACGTTGGTCGCGACGAGCCTGACCTTCGCGAGGGCCTCACCGGCGGTCGCGGTTTACGTGAACGGTTTCGCCGTCGTGTTCCAGGAGTTGATGTAGTCGCGGATCTGTTTGATCAGGACGTTGACGCTGGAGAACGTGCTGCGGCGGATGGACTGCCGGGTCAGGATTCCGAACCAGATCTCGATCTGATTCAGCCACGAGGAGCCGACGGGAGTGAAATGAAAGTGGACGTGCGGGTTCTTCGACAGCCACTCCTTGACCTCCGGGGTGGTGTGCGTCGAGAGGTTGTCCAGGACGACATGGACTTCCTTCCCGGCATGCGGTTGCACCGCCTTCTTCAGAAAGGCCAGGAAGTCCTTGCCTGCCGTTCCGGGTCGGCTTGCACTCGCCGAGCACCTCGCCGACGCCCACCCGGCAGGCAGCTGAGGCCGTCACCGCCCTCCGGGCGCTGACGGCGAGCGGCCGGTCGGCGGACGCGGTGGAGGTGGCCCGCGAGGTGCTCGGCGACCCGGGTCGGGCCCGGGCGCGGGCACTGGTGGTGGCCGCATGGCGGGCCAACCCGAAGGGGTGGGCGGAGAGGTACCTCATGGAGCGCCTCCTGAAGGCCGACGGTGGCGGCGTGGACGCAGAGGTGAAGGTCCACGCGGCGGACCTCGCCCCGGACGGCCGCACCCACCTGGTGATCGCCAGGGAACTCGAAACGGCCGGCCGCCCGGGCGAGGCCTTGGAGTGGGCGGAGCTCGGCCTGCGGGAAACCGTCTCCGATCAGGGACCGGACGGCGATCTGGTCGCCTTCGTCTGCGAGCGATATGCGCGGGCCGACCGGCCTGCCGACGTGGTCGCGGTCCGCCGGGACCTGATGCGCGCCCGTCCCTCACTGGCCGCCTACCAGGACCTGCGTACGGCGGCCCGTGCCACCGGAACCTGGGAGGGCTCCGAACGCGAGGACGCCCTGGAGTCGCTGAAGGCCGTCTCCCGGCCCACGACGGACCGCTGGTGCGGCGGCTCCCCGCTGGTCGACGCGCTCATCGACGACAACGACCTCCAGCCCGCCTGGCAGGCCGCTGCCGACGGCTACGCCGACCAGCGCCAGTGGCTCGTCCTGGCCGACCGGCTCCGCGACCGGCGACCGGCCGACGCTCTGACCGTCTACCTCCGGTGCATCGAGCCCCTGCGCGAGCAGAGCGGTGACCGTGCGTACGAACGCCTCGCGGAGCTCCTCCTCAGCGCTCGCGCCTGCCATCGGACACTCGGCACCGAGGCCGAGTTCGCCACCTACCTGGCCACGTTGCGCGCCGACCAGAAACGCAAGCGGAAGCTGATGGCCGTTCTCGAACAGCACGGGCTCTGAGCGACTCGCCCGCCGCAGAATCACGCGGGCGTCAGGTCCGGCGGGTCAGGTCTCCGCTGAGGCCGTCCTGGGTGACGTGCAGGGAGCCGTCGGCGTTGAGGGTCACGATGCTGTAGCCCGGGAGCTGGGTGCAGCCGCTGACGCCGGAGAGCGGGACCGGCTGGAGCACCAGCCGGGCGTCGGTCGCGCTCACGAGGGTGGCCTCACCGGTGCAGACGACCTTCCCGGTGCCGGTTCCGCCGTCGGTCTCCGTGGTGTTGATGGGGTCCCCTATCCCGCCCTGGACCAGGGTGACCCGGACCGCCATGGACACTCCGGCCGGAGAGCTCACCTTGCCGGCGAAGACGCCGACGAAGGCCTTCGGCACGACCCCGGCGTCCGATACGCCCCTGGGTGAGGGCGAGGAGGAGCCCGGGGAGGAGGCCCGGGGCGAGGGCGAGGTCGGGGCGGTGGTGCCGGTGGGCCGGCCGTCGGCGCTGTCGTGGCTGCCCCTGTCCGCGATCTGCCAGGCCACCAGGCCCGCCAGCGCCGCCGACACCACCCCGATCACCACCAGTGCGAGCAGCCTGCCGACCCACCGCCGGGGCGCGGTCGGCCGCGCCGCCGGCGGAGCCGCCGGATACGGATACGGGTACGGGCCCGGCGGTGTGGCCGGCGCGGCCACGTGTACGTACGGCGGGGCGGGTGCGGGGCCGCCGGGATGGGCGGGCGCCGGGTAGGGCACCGTGGGCGACGGGGGCGGCAGCGGCGCGGTCATCGCTGTGGGCGGAGCCGACGGAACCGGCGGAACCGGTGGCACCGCATGTGTGTCCGCGGCCTGGCCCTCCAGGTCGAGGAGTTCGACCGCCGACCGCGCCACCGCGTCCGAGAGGTTCCTCGGCAGCCAGCCGCGTTCGCCGAGGCGGGTGCCCTCCGCCCCGATCAGGTCCAGCCGGTGGCGCAGTTGTCCGGGCGTCGGCCGGCGACCGGGCTCCTTCTCCAGGCAGCCACGCACGAGGTCATGCAACTCCCCGCTGATGCCGCCGAGTTCGGGCTCCTCGTGGACGATCCGGTAGAGCAGCACGGCCGCGCTGTCCTTCTCGCCGAACGGCGCCGCCCCGGTCGCCGCGAACGCCAGCACGGCACCGAGCGCGAACACGTCCCCGGCCGGCCCGGTGGCGTCGCCCCGCGCCTGCTCGGGGGACATGAAACCGGGCGAGCCGACGACGTACCCGGACCGGGTCAGGACCGAGGTCGCGTCCAGGGCGCGGGCGATGCCGAAGTCGATGAGCCGCGGGCCGTCCAGGGCCAGCAGCACGTTGGAGGGTTTGACGTCCCGGTGGACCAGGCCCAGCTCGTGCACCGCCACCAGCGCCTCGGCGAGCCCGGCACCCAGGACCCGTACCGCGTCCGGCGGCAACGGGCCGAACCGCCGGACAGCGGCGGACAGCGAGGGCCCGGCGACGTAGCCGGTCGCCACCCACGGCTGCCCGCCCTCGGTGTCGGCGTCCAGCACCGGGGCCGTCCAGCGGCCACCGACCAGACGCGCGGCGGCCACCTCCTGCCGGAAGCGCTGCCGGAACTCCGGGTCCGCCGCGTACTCGGGGCGGACCGTCTTGACGGCCACCGTCCGTCCGCCCGCGGTGCGCCCGAGGAAGACCTGGCCCATCCCTCCGGCCCCGAGCCGTGCCACCAATCGGTAGGGTCCCATGCGCTGCGGATCGCCCGGTGCCATTGTCTCCAAGGTCTGTCGCTCCCCCGCTGGTTGTGACACAGGCCGCGATCGTAGCCACACGCCGGGGGGCGGTCCATCACTTCTCCTTCACGTCCTCCACACGAGCGATGCCCACCCCCCGTCGCCGGCACCACCCTCCGGCCGGACCGCCGCGCACGTCACCTCACCCACCGGCCGACGGCCCCGGATGGCCCTGGTGGATGAAGGCGGCCCAGGTGGCCGGGCGGTGCAGGTCCGGGCCGCGGGTCAGCTCGTCGAGGAGGCTGCCGGTCAGCGACCCCGGGTTCTTCCGGTCCGGGTCGAGCATCCACATCTGCGCGAGGTGGAGCGCGTCGACCGGGCTCAGGCCCTCGACGGTCAGGTAGTGGTGGAACACGGCCATCATCAGCGCCGCGGCCGAGTCCTGTGTGGCCCACCGGGAGCCCACCACGTCCCGCGCGCCGCCCGCCACGAAGGCGGTCGTCAGGGTCAGCGCCTCGTCGTGGTCGCGCTTGCTCAGGTCCGTCTCACAGGCACTGAGCACGACCAACGGCCCGTCCGGTGGCTCCTGTTCGTCCGTGGTGCGGTCGAGCAGCCGCGAGACGGTCAGCAGGTCGGTGGGCCGGTCCCCCTCGGGTCCGTCCGCTCCGGGTGCCAGGCGCAGCGCGGAGGTCGTCGGGTCGGTGCCGGCCGAGCCGTGGCACGCCACGTGGAGCAGGGACGGAGCACCGGCGAGTGCGTCGAGGAGGTCGCCCGGGGTGCCGGCCGCCGCGGGCTCGGCGGGCGGTTCGTAGAACTCCCCGTACAGCCGCGCCCGCGGGTACAGCGCCTGCTGGAGCGCCGTCACCTCCAACTCCGCGTACGGCAGGCTCATGGTGGGGTCCGACACCAGGACGGGGGCGTCGGCCGGGGCGCGCCGGGCGCGCCGGACCGTGTCCAGGAACTGGCGGCCGGACGCCGCGTAGCTGATGACCATGATCTGGCAGACGTAGTCGCCGGGGGCCTCGGCCGGCAGGCGGGCCGCGTGCCAGGGCACGACGCCGAGGCCGCCGCAGGGCACCAGCACGATCCGGGGCGGGCCGGGGCGGTCCTTGCGCCGGTCCTCGTTCCCGGCGAGCCGCTCCGCGATGCCGCTCATCACCGGGAGGACCACCGCCTCCGTCGCCCAGTCGCAGAGATCGGACAGCGCGTCCTCCCAGGACTGCGCGGCCTCCGGGGCGCCGGGGCGCTCCTGGTGCGCGGCCGCGGCGTCGAGGTAGCGCTCCAGGGGGCCGCTCTTCTCCCCGGACAGGAGGGGCAGGGCGCGGACTCCGGTGCCGATGTCCGGGCCCACGACCACCGCCATGCCCGGTGTGGCGCCCTCGCCCGCGAGCAGGTAGACCAGCGCGTCCGCGTTGCCCTCGGCCACCCCGGCCTTGAGCTCGTCGACCGTGGGGGTGGGGAAGAGGACGCCGCCCGGCTCGCGGAAGCCGAGGGCCTCCAGGGCGTGGCGCCGCAGGGAGCTGGGCAGTTCCCAGAGGGCCGTACCGGGCGCCCCGCCGCTTCCGGTTTCGGGTGCGGAACCGGGTGCCGATGCGGGTGCGGATCCGGGTGCCGATGCGGCTGTGTCCCGTCCGCGTTCGGCCGCCCGCCATTCGGCGGCGAGGTCGAAGTGGCCGCGGGACTCCAGCAGTTCGGGCACGGCCCTGGAGGTGGAAGCCGCTCGCAGCACCAGGGCCCGGCCCAGTTCGAGCGCGGCGACCGCGTCCTCGACCCGGCCCTGGGAGGCGGCCCAGATGGCGGCCCGCACCCCGCGGTCGGCCCCGGACCGGGCGGCGACCAGGGCGTGGTCGGAGCCGGCCTGGAGGACGACCTCACCGGCGAGCGCCCGCAGCGACTCCAGGGCTGCGTCCGTGGCGGCGTCCCGGTCCGCCGGGTCCTGGGTACGGTCCAGGCGGCGGCGGTAGTTCTCCGCGAGCAGCCACAGCGTGGGGGCCGCGAGCTGCGGCAGCCGGCCCCGCCGGACGTCGTCGCGGACCTGCTCCAGTCCGCTGATGGCCGCGTCCAGATCGGCGGGGTCCTCGGTGGTGGTGTGCCGCAAGGTGGCCGTCAGGGCGGCGAGGTATCGGGTGCCCGTGGTGGCGCCGGGGGCCGGCGGAGCCGGGTCGGGCATGAGGCCGGGGGTGTCCGCCTGCACGGCCAGCAGGGCCCGGAACACCTCGCGGGTCGCCACGAGCTCTTCGCGGGGGAACCCGGGTGCTGCCATGGGCATGTCCGCAAGGGCGGCCTCCAGCCGTGCCAGGCCGCGCGTGAGCATCTCACTGTCGCCCGTACGCGCGGCCGTCGACGTGAGGGCCGTGCCGTGGACGAGTTCCACCACCGAACGGAAGGCGTGATCGGCGGGCGTCTCACGTTCGAGGACCTCCACCTCGCCCACCAGCCTCCGGCGCTCCTCCTCGTCGTCCGCCTCCTCCGCCGCGTTCATCCTGGCGAACAGTTCGTACGCGCGGACCCCCACGGCGAGGTCCGCCACTGCGGGATCCCCGGCCTGCCACCCGGCGAGGTGCTCGACGACCGAGTCGATCTGCCCGCGGGCCTTGCCGCTGTCCGCCCTGCTGCCTCCGAGCGGTCCTGCCGTCTGGAGCACCATGCGCATCAGGTTCTCGATCTCGGAGGCCCGGTCGTGCCCCTCGGGCAGGAGGTCGAGCTGCCCGGCCAGCCGGTGGAGAAGCCGGTCGAGGGACTCGGGATCGCCGGTCTGCGCGGTCTCCGGCAGGCCGAGTACGGTGGCGAGCCACGCGCTGGTGACGGCATCGTCGGCCGCCGACTCCGACTCCGGCTGCTGCCGCGATTCCGGCTCCGACTCCCGGGCGATGGCTCCCGGTACCGGCGACTCGCGCGAGTGGGCGCGATCGGCCGGGGCCGTGGAGTCGGGCCGACCGTGCAGGACCGCCACGAGGTCCAGCAAGGTCCGCAGCTGGTCTCCGAAGGGCAGGTCGGTGGGCAGCATCGCCAGCAGTGTCCCGGGGTCGGAGAGGTCGGTCTCCGACACGTACGACAGCACCTCCCGCATCTTCTCCAGCCGGGCCCGGAGTTCCGGCGGCACCGGCAGCTGCCCCACCTCGTCGGCCAGTGCCACCATCCGGGCCGCCTCGGCGGCGGCTCCTTCCGGCCCGGCCGCCGTCGCCCGGTCGAAGACGGACCAGAAGTCCGGGGGCACCCCCGCCAAGCCACCCGGGTCGACGTGCCCCGACACCATCATCAGGAACATCGCCGCCCACCGCCTGCCGTCCTCCGCCATCCGCTCCCCGGCGACCGTCGTACGGTCCCGCACCTCCTCCAGCAGACGCCGGGCCCGTTCCGGGTCGTCCGGCAGGCCCCGCCCGGTGACGTGACGCATGGCGAGCAGGCCTCCGTGCAGCAGGGTGATCCTGCCGAGCAGCTCCGGTTCGTGGTCCAGGAGGGGACGCAACCGAGAGAGTTCGGCGTCGGAGCTCTCGAACTCCCGGGCGGACACCGCAGACCCGTCGTCGTCCCGTTCCAGCAGCCGGGCGGCGCGTTCGCCCGCCTCCGCGGCCCAGGTCCGAAGTGCCCGGACCCCGCCGCTCTCCCCGTCCTGCGCCATGCCCCACGCCCCCGTCGGCTCGGTGGTCCATCCGGTCGTTCCCGCGGACCATGATGGCCGCGGAGTGCTCCCGTCGTACCCGATCGTGGTCAACTCGCCCTTCCCGACCGGAAATCGACCGATCGCCACCCCGGCTCCGCCCATCGCACCACCGCTCCCGGCCCCAGGTGGGCGGCAACGGGGCAAACACCGGGCGAAGTCCGGGCCGGGCCTTCACCGGGCGCACCCCCGCTGCTTCGCTTGTCGTGCGGGGAACGAGGGGGGGCCGCGTGGACATCGGTGTGCTGACCGCTCTGCTGACTGCCGTCGCGGGGGTAGTCGGCACACTGATGTCCGCGCTCCTGACCCAGCGGGCGGCGGATCTCGGTCGGCGGCGCGATCAGGAACGGACCGAGGAGTTGCGGGACAGGCTCGCCTCGTCCCAGGAGCTGCGGGCCTGCTATGTGGCGCTCAACACCTCCGGCCGACACTATCTGGCCGCGCTCAACGACCAGTTGCACGCGCTGGGGCAGGACGCCGAGCTGCCCCGCGCACGGCAACGGCTCACCGGGGCGCGCGACCACCACCGGGAGGTGTACGCGCAGGCGCAGATGCGGCTGCCGGAGCGGGTGCTCGACCGGGCCGCCGCCGTCAGTCACGGTCTCGGCACGGTCTACGGCATGCTCCGGCGGCTGGACGAGGGCGTGCCGCGACCGGGGGACTCACCGGCCGCCGCACACGCGGCCATCGGATCGCTGTGGGCCCGGCTACGGGAGATGCGGCGGGAGATGCGGGCCGATCTGGGCGCCTTCGGGTCGGACTCCGGTCGTTGACCGGCAGAAGCGGGGAACTCCCCGCGACACCCACCGCGGATGTGCATAGTGGGGATTCGGAGCCTTTGGGGAACGTGTGGGGGCCGTGCGCGGCCGGAGAGGCGGAATACCGGAATGCCGGTGAGCCCCGAGGAGAGCGGTGGCGTCGAGGGCCTGCGCGTCTGGGTCTCGGACGCCGTGGAGCGGGTCAAGCGGCTGCTCCCCGGCCTGCGGGGGTCCGGTCCGCCGGCACCCCGCGCCTGCCGGGCGTCGGTCGCCGAACTCGACCGGCTCACCGGCCTGCTGGACCACGACGAGGAACTGCGCGGCTCGGTGACCGTATGGCTCGCGGGTGCGCTGACCCTGCTCCACGCGACCGGGGACGGTACGGCCGCGGACCGGGACCGGGCCGAGGCGCTGCTGCGTGACGCGCGGGACCGTACGACACCGCTGGGGGCGGTGGTGACCGAAGAGGAGCGGCGATGGGCGGCACTCTTCCTGATCACCCACGTCTCGCCGATCCAGCCCCAGGAGGGCTCCCACGGAGCCGTGCCCGACCTCTCCGGCTATCTCGACCGGTTCACCCGGGCGGGTCCCGCCGGGATGCTCACGGCCGCGTCCGAGCTGGGCGAGCTGATGGAGGACGCGGCACGGCTTCCCCTGCCCGCCGAGGTGTTGGATCCGCTGCGTCAGGTCCTGCAGGTCCTCGCGGCCCCATCCCCGCAAGGGCTCTCCGAGATGCTGTCGGGCATGGTGCCGGCCGGTTCGCCCTTCGCGGATCAGTTGCGGCAGATGATGGACGGGGCCTTCGGGGGTGCCGGGGGTTTCGGGGGCGGTCGGGAGCACGGAGGGACGACACCGCCCGGCCCGCCCCGCCAGCCGGGAGCGGGACCGGGACCCGGAGCGGCAGCGGCAGCGGCAGCGGCAGCGGGAACGGGTCCGGAGCCGAGGCCGGAGCCCGAGCCGAGGCCGGAGCCCGAGCCCAGGCCGGAGCCCGAGCCCAGGCCGACGCTCACTCCCGATGACGTCCGGAACCTGGCCCGCGCCCTGGACGCCGTGAACGCGACCACCGAGGGGCTGGACCCCCTCCTGCGCGGCGGCGACCCCCGGGCACTCAACGACCTCCTCGGCAGGCTGCGTTCCGCACAGGACCTGCCGCTTCCGGGCCCGGACCAGAGCTCCGCCCTGGAGAGCCTCAGGGCACTCCTGCTCGGTGTCAGTGCGGCCGTGGGCGGCACCCACCAGGACCAGGCGGCCGGCCGCGCCCACCTGGGCTCGGTCATCGGCCACCTGGAGGCGATCTCGGGATCGCTGCCCGGGGGCATGGGCGACCCCACCGTCCTGGGGCGCGCGATGGAGATCGCTTCCCGGGCGATGGAGGCACGGGAGGCGGAGGACCTCCCGACGCTCCACGCGCTCGTGGCAGAGGCGGAGACGCTGGGCGCGGCCGTCCCCGAGAGCGATCCGCTCCGGTTCGCGGTGGACGGTGCGCTCGGCGCCGCGCACGGCTCGCTCGGGGTGGCGACCCGGGACCGGGAGACGCTGCTGCGGGCCCTGCCCCACGTCGAGCGGGCGATGGACCGCGCCAAGGAGAGCGGACTGCCGTTCGCCGGAGAGCTGCCCGTCGCCTGGACGGGGAACCTCGGCATGATCCGCGCCGCCCTCGCCGGGGAGCCGGCGGCGGCGGTCCCCGACCACGTTCCGCCGCCCCCGGACGCCTCGATGGAGGACCTGTACACCTCCACGCTCTCCCTGCGCGTGCGCTTCGGCCTCGACCGGGACCCGGCCGTGCTCGACGCCCTGATCGGCGAACTCGAACGCCTGCGGGACGGCGTCCGGGAGGGCAGGGCGCCGCGGATCGCCGCCGACGCGCTGTGGCACCTGGCCGAGGCCTACCACCTGCGCGGGCAGTTCGGGACGGACACCTCCGCCCCGGCCGACACCGGAGCGCTCGAAGCCGCCGAGGAGGCGCTGACGGCCCTGGCCGCCGACGTCCTCCTCCAGGCGGGCGCGGAGCACGGTCTGCTGGCCGCCCGCACCGGAGCAAGCCGCGGCGTACGGGCGGCCCGGATGGCCGCCTCGTACGGAAGGCTGCACGAGGCCGTTGCCTCGCTGGAGCTGGGCCGGGCGCTGGTCCTGCAGGCGGCCTCCACCTCCTCCGCCGTACCCGAACGCCTGGAGGCGGCCGGGCGCCGGGACCTCGCCGAGGCCTGGCGGACGGCCGAGGGCGCCGCACGGGATGCCGGGGGCACCGCGGACGCGGACGGCGGTCCGGGCCGTGCGGGGGAGGTCCCCGGCGCTCTGCCGAGCACCCTGCGCCGCCAGGCCCTCGACGCCCTCGGCTACCGCCGGGACGGCGGCCTGCTGAGCACGCCCACGTTGAGCGAGCTCGCGGACGGGCTGGCCGACGCGGGTGCGGACGTACTCCTCTACCTGCTGTCCGGCGACGACGAGGGCCCGGGCCTGATGATCGCGGTGGGGCCGCGGCTGGGGGCCGGCGCGGGCGCCCTGCCCGGACTCACCGACGACGAGGACGGCCCGCTGGCACGGTACGTGGAGGCGGCGGCGGCACGGGACCTAGACCAGAACGACACGGCCGTCGCACTGGCGTGGGAAGAGGCCCTGGAGGAATTGTGCGACTGGGCGTTCCAGGCCCTCGGCCCGGTCCTCGGCGGCATCGAGGAACGCCTGGCCGCGGACGGCGGGGGACGCGGGGACGAGGACGGGCCGCTCCGCGTCGTACTGGTGCCCTGCGGGCGCCTGGGGATCGTGCCGTGGCACGCGGCGCGGCTCCCGGCCGGGGCGGCCCACGAACGGCTCTGCCAGGCGGCGGTCATCAGCTACGCGGCGTCCGGCGGCCAGTTCCTGCGGACGGCGGGACGGGCGCCGCGGGACCCGGTGGCCGCGCCCGTCCTGGTCGCCGACCCGACGATGAGCCTGGGGTTCGCCGATACGGAGGTCACCGCACTGCGGGAGGCCTTCTATCCGCACGCCCGGCTGTGCGGCGCGCTCTACGGTGAGGACCTGCCGCCCGGGACGCCCGAGGCGGTCCTGGGGTTCCTCGCAGACGGCACCTCCCTGCTGCACGTGGTCTCGCACGGATCCGCGGGCACCCGCCCCACGGTCTCGGCGCTGCACCTCGCGGCCGACGAGGAGTGCACGCCGGCACCGCTGTCCGTGACGCGGCTGCTCGACCGGGAGGGGCGACAGGACGGGTCCGACGGGCCGTTGGTGGTCCTGAGCGCGTGCCAGACGGATCTGAGCACCCGGGACCACGACGAGGCCCTGACCCTGACCACGGCGTTCGTCGCCGCCGGAGCGCGGGACGTCGTGGGCTCGCGCTGGCTGGCCCAGGACAGTGCGACGGCGCTGCTGATGGCCGTGTTCCACCACCACCTGGTCGTCGACGGGCTCGGTCCCGTGGACGCCCTGCGGGCCGCGCAGCTGTGGATGCTCGACCCCGGCCGTGAGAACCCCGGCTCCCTGCGGGGCGACCTGCTCCGGGAGATGGGACGGCCGGGACTGGAACGGACCGCGCTCTGGGCCGCCTTCGCCCATCAGGGGCATCCGGGTCCGGGCACGACGAACACAGCAGGAGGGACCACATGAACGAGGAGGGCCGCGGACCGTCCGCGGAGCCGCTGCTCGCCCTGATCGGCGAGCATCTGGAGTCCATCCGCGCGGCGCTCGACGACGAGCAGCACGCGCTGCTGCTCGCCCGGCTGACCGCGCTCGCCGAAGCGCCGCCGGACGACACCATGGCGGTGCGCAGGGCGCTCCAGGGCGTCAGGCTGGCGCTGCGGCCACTGCCGTTCGAGCATCCGGTGCGCGGTGCGCTGGACGGCGCACGCCTGGTGGCCGCAGCCCCGGGGCCGGCGGCGGTGACGGAGGCGCTGGCGCTGGTCGGCCTGATGGCGGCGCCGGAGCCGGCACCGGCCGCTCCCGGCCCCGCTCCCGCCGCGACGCCCCCCGCGGGGACCGGCGACGAGCGCACGCCGGATCCGCTGCTGCGGGAACCGGCGTTCTCGGCGGCGGAGGCGACGGCCCGCTGCGGTGGTGCGCCACCGCCCGAACTGATCAGGCTGCCGGACCCGCCGAACGGCGACCGCTACCCGCGGTTCCAGTTCCCCGCGGGCGGCGGCACCCCGCACGAGGTCGTCCTCGAAGTCAACCGGCTGCTCCTGGCGGACATCGACCCCCGGGGCGCCGCGTCCTGGTGGCTCGGCGGGAACACCTGGCTGGGCGGGACCCCCGCGTCGTTCCTGGGACGGCTGCCCGACCATGAACTCGTCGGCGCGGCCGGCGCACTCGTGGAGGGGGAATGATGGGCAACCTCCCGCCCCTGATCAGGCTCTTCCCCATGATCAAGGACGAACTGGACCCCAACCGCACGGTGGTGCCGGCCGGCACGGAGCTGTGGCGGGTACACAAGTCCAAGTACCGGCCCACCCAGTTCAACCCGACCCTCGCGGACCTCCACCTCAGCGGCGGCCGCTTCGAGGGCACGGTGCTGGACCCGTACCGGAGCCTGTACGTGGCCGACGACGCCTTGACCGCCGTCGCGGAGAGCGTGCTGCGCTCGGTGCCCTGGACGGGTGCCAGGAGGGAGATCCCGTACGCCGCCGTCCACGGCCGGGCCCTGAGCGTGCTGCGCACCACGCGCGAGCTGACCTTGGTCTCGCTGATCGAGGAGAAGGACCTGGCCGCCGTCCACCAGACCGCCAACCTCCTGGACGACGAGCGCAGTTATCCGATGGCCCGGCGGTGGACGAGCGAGATCCGGGCGCAGGCGCCCGACGCGATGGGGCTCGTCTGGCAGTCACGCCGCAACCGCCCCCGGCACTCCATGGTGCTGTTCCACGACCGCTTCGACGACTGTCACTGCGAGGCCCTGGAGGTGCTGCCGGGGCGGGGCATCGCGGACCTCGGTTCCCCCGGAGGCGTCGAGGAAACGAACGCTCTGCTCGATCCACTGCGGGCGGAGGTGTCGAAACCCGTGACGCGCTGATGCCGACGGGCCGGCCGCCGCGGCTTGTCCGCCTGTGAAGGGTGATGCCATCGTGGGCCCATGGCATTACCTCCATCTGATTACGCCGCACTCCTCGCCGAGTTGAAGGAGGTACGGCGCGCGGGACTGGTCCGGCTGAGGGGGCGCGCGCTGCCCGCCCTGGAAGCGGCTGCGGAGGCGGCCGCCACGCCCTCGGCCCGGCCGCCGGGCGCCCCCATCGAGGTGTTGCTGCGCTGCGCGGTCGCGCGCCTGGACGCGGGGACGCTGCGCAGCGCCGCCGAGTACACCCTGGGGCTGGCCCAGGGGACCCGGGACTGGCCCGCGTCCTCCCGCCGTGCCAGGGCGGCCTCGCTCTACGGGGTGAGCGTCGAGCGGTTCCGCAAGGACCAGGAGGTGATGGTGCTCGGCCAGGTCGCCGAGCACATCGTGCGGCTGGCCGCGGACGAGGGCGCCGCGGACGCCGGTACGGCCGGGGTGGACCGGGCGGACGGGGGCGGTCTGGGCACCCACCGGACCGTGGAGGTCCGGACCGCCGGCCGGACGGTCGGGCTCACCGTGCACGTGCACCCCGTGGACCTGCTGCGCGACGTGGACGTGATCGTCTCCCCGTCCAACGTCCACTTCGCGCTGCCCGAGTCGTACAAGTCGTCCATCGCCGCCTCGTTGCGGCGGGCGGCGGCGGTGCACGGCGTCACCGGCGAGGTCCTGGCGGACCCGCTGCCGACGGAACTGCGCCGGTGGGCCGAGCGGCACGGCGCGTCGGGGCGGGCGGTGCGGCCCGGCACCGTGGTGGCCACCGGCGCCGGGGCCCTGGCCGCCCAGGGCATCCGGCGCATCTACCACGCGGCGATCGCCGTGCCCCGGGCCGGGACCAACGACTACGACGTGCTGCCGGCCGACGTCACCCGGGCGGTGTCCCGGGCCCTGGCGGTGCTGGCCGAGGAGCACGGCCGCCATGCGCCGCCGCTGCGCTCGGTGTGCTTCCCGCTGCTCGGTTCCGGCCGCGGCGGCCTGTCCTACGAGGTCAGTGTGCGCGCCGTGTGGGCGGCCGTGGAGGCGGAGCTGGCGCGCGGGGCGCAGTGGGACGTCCACTTCGTGGTGCGCACGGCCGCGGCGGCCGCGGCGGTGGAGCGCGTCCCGGCCGGAATACGCCCCGCGCACGACCGGAGGCCGACCGGCTGACCCGGTGCAATGGAAGGGGGCCCGGTACGCGCGAGAGCGCACGGGGCGGCGCACAGGGGCACGGGAGGGATCTTCATGGAGGCAATCTGCGCTGACGTGACCACAGTTGACGTCGCGTCACCTAGCGTGGGCGCATGAGCCGTGGGATGCGACAGTGGGGTCATGGGGCGCCGGGCCGGGTCATCACCTGGCCGGCTCCCGACACGTACGTCCTGGTCGAGGGCGTGCTGCTGCGCGCACTCCCGGACTCCCCCGGGCTGGCGCCGGGTGCGGAGGTCGTCCTGCGGCACGACGCCGCTCGGCGCCTCCTCCTCGCGCGCGCCGCGGCCCGGACGGACGAGCGCGGGGCGGACGAGGGCGGGGCTCCGGGGAATGAGTGAGTACGGTTTCGGACTCGCGGAGGGCTGTGACGAACGGCAGCCCGTCGTACTGCTCCTCGACACCTCGCAGTCCATGGGGCGCCCCGCCGGGAACCCTCGGATCGACGAGTTGAACGAGGCTCTGACCGGTTGGTTCGACGGGGTACGGGCGGAGCCGAGGCTGCGCGCGCGGGTGGAGGTCTGCCTGATCACCTTCGACTCGCGGGTACGGGTCTTCGATCCGGACCGGGAGCGGCTGGTGCCGGTCGCGGAGGCCGACCCGGAACGGATCTTCGTCCCGGTCGACCGGATGCGCCCGCCCCGCCTGGAGGCGTCCGGGCTGACCCGGATGACCGAGGCCGTCGAGTCGGCCCTCGACCTGGCCCGCACCCGTCACCGGGCGTTGCAGGCACAGCGGGTCCAGGTGCGCAGGCCGTTCCTGTGGGTACTGACGGACGGTGCGCCGAGCGACGCGGACGGGGAGCCGATGGACGCCGCCGCGCTGGCCGCCACGGCACGCAGGGTCCGTCTCGGCGAGGAGGGCGGCGAGTGCGTGCTCCAGGCGATCGGGGTGCGCGGCGCCGACCTGGAGCTGCTGCGGGTCCTCGCGCCGAAGGGCGCTCTGATGCTGGAGGGCCTGCCCTTCGGCCAGATCCTCGATCTGCTGTTCCAGAGCTCGGACCGGATCGGCGCGGTCCGGGCGGCCGACGAGATCCACGTCCAGACGGCCCACCTCGTGGAGCAGGAGCGCCGGATGCGACTGCTCGAGGAGAAGTTCCGGTGATCGTGGCGGGGGCCGCCGTCCAGGGGACCGCGCACCTGGCCCGCGGGCAGGGGTGCCAGGACGCGTTCAAGGCGGTCGGCCTCGACGGGGCTGCCGTGCTCGCCGTCGCGGACGGCGCCGGAGGGCGCGAGCGCAGCGCACTCGGCGCGCACATCGCCGTGGACACCGCGTGCCGGGTCCTGGCCGAGGGCGTTCCCGGGGCCGAGGACGCCCCCGAGACGTGGACGGGCTGGATCGCCGCGGCGGGCGCGCGGGTGGTCGAGGGGTACCGGCGGGCGGTCGAGGGCGTGCTGTCGGCGGTGCCCGCGCCGGGAGGGCCGGTGGAGGCCGGCGCGCTGGCCGCGACCCTGGCCGCGGCGGTCGTGCGGCCGCCCTGGGTGGCGTTCGTGTCGGTCGGCGACTGCTTCGGGACGGTGCTGACCCGCGAGCCCACCGGGGCCCGCGGGGCCGCCGGGACCGGGGAGCCCACCGGGAGCGGGGAGTCCGCCGGGACCGGGGAGTCCACCGGGACCAGGGAGTCCACCGGGGTCCGGGATCGGTGTCACCTGGTCCTGCCGCCGCCGGTCCCCGGCGCGCCGGAGACGGTCTTCCTCTCCTCGCCGGGGGCTGCCCTGCGATTACGGTCCTTCGTCCTGTGGGAGCCGGACCTCAGCGGGGTCGTGCTCGCCACCGACGGCTGCGCGGCCCTGACCCTCGATCACCCCTCGGTACGCGAACTCCCGCCCGAGGCCGGCCCGTTGCCGTCCGAGCGGTTCTTCTGCGGGCTGGCCGCCACGCTCCGCTCCAACGGCGGTGACGCCGAACCCCTGCGCGCCCTGCTCTCCGGGCCCGGGGCGGCCCGCACCGGTGACGATCTGACCGTGCTCTGCGCCCTGACGGACGGCGGATGACGATGACCCTCACCGTGGTGTCCGCCGGCGGACACACGTGGCACCTCACGCGGCGGATCGGCAACGGCTCGGAAGGGGTCGTGTACGCGGTGGACCACGCGCGCCCGCTGGTCGCCAAGCTGGTCCCCGACCCGCCGGACCCGGCCGCCTACCGGCGCCGGATCGACCGGCTGGTGCGCCAGCGCCGCGAACCGCGAGCCGTCCGGCTGCTGTCCGGCGCCACCCCGCGGGTGGCCTGGCCGCTGGTGGGGGTCCGGGCCGGCGGTCCGGGCCCCGACGGGGTGGACGGCTACGTGATGGCCGACATGCGCCACGCCCACCAGCCGTTCGCCCGGCTACTGACCCCGCAGGCGCGCCGCACGCACCTCCCCAGCGCGACGTGGGCCACCGCGCTCGCCGCCGGCCTCTCGCTCGCCCGTCTCCTCGCGGACCTGCACTCCGAGGGCTATGTGGTGGGCGACCTGAAGCCGGACAACCTCTGGGTCGACGCCCACGGCGCGGTGGGCATCGCCGACGTCGACTCCTGGCAGTTCACGGACGGCGGCGAGGTGTTCGCCGGGCGGATGGGCAGCCCGGGGCACACGGCGCCCGAACGGATCGGTGCGCCCGTCGGCACCGCGCCCGACCGGGCGGCCGACGACTTCGTGCTCGCGGTCCTCGTCCACGAGCTGCTGATGTGCGGGCTCCACCCGTTCGCGGGACACCCGGCGGCGGATGCCGACTACCTCTCCCACGACGACAACGTCCTGCACGGACGGTGCCGCCTGCTCGACCGGACCTCGGTGGTCCTGCCCCGGTCGGCGCCGCCGCTCGACCTGCTCCCCCGCCGGCTCACCGCCCTGCTGCGGGCCGCGTTCGGCGGAGTGCGGCCCCCCGCGTCGGCCTGGGCCGAGGCACTGGCCGCGGAGTCCGATCCGGCGCGGCTGAGGACCTGCCGGAGGAACGCCCTGCACGTGCACACGGTGGAGCGCCCGTGGTGCCCGTGGTGCGACCTGGCCGAACACGGCGCGGACTGCTATCCGGCGCGGGTCCCGGAGCCGCCCGCCGCCGGCGCCGCGCCGCTCCCGAAGGACGCGGACGACGCGGAGGACGGGGACGACGGGGACGACGGGGAGGAGAAGACCGCATGGCAGAGGTGAACCGGCTGTCGTTGGCCCGCAGGCTCGACCGCTGCACCGTCCTGGGGCCGGGGGTCCGGGCCGTGATCTGGGTGCAGGGCTGCCCGCTGCGCTGCCGGGGCTGCGTGGCGTCGGAGACCCTGCCCTTCGAGGGCGGCACCGAGCACACCGTGACCGAACTCGCCGACTGGCTCTGCGGGTTGCCGGACATCGAGGGCGTCACCCTCTCCGGTGGCGAGCCCTTCGCCCAGGCGGCCGGGCTGGCCGCGCTGCTCGACCGCGTCCGGGAACGGCGCCCCGACTTCGGCGCGATGGCGTACTCCGGCTTCCGGTACGAGGCCCTGCGCCGGGGCGGCCCGGACCGGCGCGCGTTGCTGCGGCGCCTCGACCTCCTCGTCGACGGCCCGTACGTGGCCTCCCGGCGGCACGGCCTGCGCTGGCGCGGCTCGTCCAACCAGCGCCTCGTCGCGCTGACCGGCCGCTACGCGCACGTGGGGACCGAGCCGGACACCAGCGCGGGGGTCGAACTGTCCGTCGAGGCCGACGGATCGCTGTCCTGGGCGGGGGTGCCGCCGGCTCCGGGGTTCCGGGAAGGGCTCGAGGAACGACTCGCGGAACGGGGCTTCGTCCTGCGGGCCGAGGCAGGGAGGGAAGCATGAGCGGATCACCGAAGTACACCACCGTCACGATCGCGCCGGCCTACGCGCGGCTGGAGGCGGACCGGCGCCGGAGCCGGGAGGCGGCACGCAAACGGCTGGACGCGCAGCGGGCCAAGGAGCGGGCCGAACGCGCCGCCCGGCGGGCCCGGGAGGCGGCGGCGCGCCGGGAACGGGCGCGGGCGGAGGCCGAACGCAGGGAGGCCGAGCTGGCCGCCCGCCGTGCCGCCCGGCAGGAGGCGCACGCCGCCCGGTCGCGCCAGGAGCAGTCCGGCGCCGACGCGCGCCGGCTGGCCGAGGTGGAAGGGCTGCTGGGCCGGGTCCGCGGGCAGGACTCCGAGGTACGCGTCCTGCGGGAGCGGCTGGACCTGCTGAGGGACGGCGTCGGCCGCGCGCAGGAGCTGGGCCCGGCGATCGAGGAACTGCGCGGCAGGGTGGTCCTGCTCGGCCGGGAGGGGGAGGCTCCCGACCCGGGCGCGGGCCACGGAGCCGTCCTGGCCGGGCTGGAGGAACGCCTCGCCCGGATCGGGCCGGAGGCCCGGGAGCACGACCCGCAGGGGTACCGGCGGTGCGTCGACCTGCTCGGTGAGCTGCGCGCCGCGACCGGACCGGGCGGACGGACGCGCTTCGGGGCGTTGCTCGGCACCGTGGAACACGCGCTCACCCGGCACGCCGCGACCGGCGGGGAGCGGGCGGCCGAGGAGCTCCTGCGGGCCGGGCGGGCTCGGGAGGCCGCCCGGCGAGCCGAGGAGAGCGCCGCCGGGCGGGAGGCGGAACGGCAGGCGCGGGCCGAAGCACGGGCGCGGGCGGCGGAGGAAGCCGCGGAAGCGGAGCGGGAACGGCTCGCGGCGGCGCTGGCCGAGGCGGCGGACCGGCTCGCCGTCGTACGGCAGTCGGTGGAGGAAGCGGCCGCCGAGGCCGTGGAGCTGGCCGATCCCGAGCTCGCGGAGCGGATCGAGGCGGCGCTGACCGCCGTCACGGGCCCGCTCGCGGCCGGTTCGGCGGGGGACGCGCTGACGGCGGTCGCGGCGCTGGAGGAGTTGCTCGTCGGAGCCGAAGCACGGCTGGACGAACTCCAGTTGGCCCATATGCGCCGGATGGACCTCGCGGAGGCCCTGCGGGACGCCATGCTCGGTGAGGGTTTCTCCTTCACCGGCGGCACCGAGCGGGACGGACGCCTGCTCCTGAGCTTCGAGCGCCCGAGCGGGGCGACGTACCGGACCACGATCGGCACGGACGGCGATGACGCCGTCCTCCTCTACCAGGTCGACGGCGAGCCCGACGTCCTGCTCCGTCCGGATCCGCAGGGCGCGGCGTGCGACCGCACCGAGGACCTCCTGGAGCGGGTGCACGAGGCGATCGAGGAGCGCGAAGACTTCGTCCCCGGCGAGCTCACCTGGCAGGGCAAGCGGTCCGGGGAGCAGCCGCCGCCGTCCGCCGCGGCGGAGTGGACGTGGAGCCGGTGAGCGCGTCCGACCTGACGAAGCGGGCCGAGGGCGCCGGTGCCGTGGGCGTCCCACCGGCAGCCGACCGCCGGAGCGGGCCCCCGGGCGACGGGGCTCCGGTCACCGCGGACGGCATGATGCCGCTGTGGGCGGTGTCGCTGGACTGGGAGCTGCGCCGCGGACGCCAAGTGATCATGAACGGGCAGATCAGGGACCGCTGGTGGTTCGCCGACCGGCCGGCCTCCTTCCGCGTGGTGGTCGCCCGCCAGCTGGAGCGGCGCGGCGCGGAGACCGTCGGCTGGTGGGACCCGGTGGGCGGGCTCACCTTCCCGCTGGCGGGCCACGAGGAGCGCTTCGACCGCTTGCGGGAGGGGCGTCCGTCCGGGAGCCCGCGGACGGACGGCGGCGCGGACACTCCCTCGGAGCCCGCGGGCACCCGGCCGCCGGAGGGCCACGGGAACCCGCAGGGGGCACCCGACGGCGAGCCGGGCACGGCACGCGGACGGCGCGGCGGTGAGCGGGACCGCGGCCGGGAGCGCCTGCTGGCGCCCCGGCCGTCGGGCCGGCCGCGTGCCTTCGAGGACGTGGTGGCCACCGTGCACCGCCTCGTGGCCTCGCCGGACGCGGCGACCGCCTTCGTCTTCGAGGACGTCGACCACCACCTGCCTCCCGGCCAGGCCGAGTCCCGTCTGGGCTACCTGAGGCTGCGCGCCGCGATGACGGAGGCCGTGACCCCTCACTCGGCGCCCGGTCCGGCCCCGCACGCGCGCAACGCGGTCCTGTGCGCGGTCGGTGACATCGGCCGGCTGCCCGGCTGGTTCCACCTGGAGGACCCCCGGATCGCCGCCCTGCACATCGGCCCGCCCGACCCGAGCGAGCGCCGTCTGTGGCTCGGCTGGCTGCGGCGCTACTTCAACGGGGGGCAGGACTCCTCCCGCGCCGACCTCGAAGCCCTCGTCGGCGCCACCGACGGCATGGCGGGCTGGGACATCGACTCCCTGGCCAGGACCTCGTGGCTGCGCAACGCGCCCGTGCGCAAGCCGGACCGGCTGCTGGAGCTGCACCGGCTCAACGTGAGCGTCGACCCGTGGACCCAGCTCGACCGGGAGACCGTCGCGGGGGCCGCGAAGGCCCTCGGCACGAGGGTGGTGGGGCAGTCCACGGCCGTGAACGCGGTCGCCTCGGCCCTCCAGGCCGCGTTCGTGGGCGTCGACTTCGGCAGTTCGGGGACGGCCCGCCCCCGGGGCGCGTTCTTCTTCGTGGGGCCCACCGGTGTCGGCAAGACGGAACTCGCCAAGGCCGTGGCCGAGTTGATGTTCGGTGACCAGAGCGCCTACGCCCGCTTCGACATGAGCGAGTACCAGCAGGAGCACGCCGCAGAGCGGCTGGCCGGTGCGCCGCCCGGCTTCATCGGCCACGAACAGGGCGGCGAGCTGACCCGTCGGGTGCAGGAACGGCCGTTCAGCGTGCTGCTCTTCGACGAGATCGAGAAGGCCCACCCCAAGGTCCTGGACAAGTTCCTGCAGATCCTGGAGGACGGCCGGCTCACCGACGGGCGCGGTCAGACCGCGCACTTCTCCCAGTGTCTGATCATCTTCACCTCCAACACGGGCGCGGAGCAGGTCCAGAGCCTGCTGGAGGAGCGCGGCGAGCTCTCGTACCGGCAGCTGGAGGCGCACTTCACCCGCGCGGTGGAGGACAAGTTCGCCGCGATCGGCAGGCCCGAGATCTACGGGCGGCTCAAGCCGGGGGTGGTCGTGTTCGACATGCTGCGCCACGAGCACGTCGTCAGCATCGCCGACCGGCTGCTGCGCCAGCTCGCCGAGTCGGTCCGCGAACGCCACCGCCTGGAACTCATCCCCGACCCGGACACCCTCCACCCGTGGATCACGGACCGGATGTCGGACCCCGGGCACCAGGCGTACGGGGGACGGCAGATCCGCAACGAGCTGGAGGTGGTGCGCTCGGCCGTCGTCAGCCACCTGCTGACCCACCGCCCGGATCCGGGCAGCCGGATCCGGGTCGGCATCGCGGCCGACAGTACGGCGCGGGTCGCCCCCGAAGGGGCGTGGCGGGACGGCGACACCGCGGTGGCGCGCGCGGACGAAGGGAGCGGACCGGCATGATCGCCATCGACCTCGGGCACCGGTTCGGGCGCCTCGCACGGATCGGCCCCGACGGCCGTCCCGAAGTGACGACGACCGAGCTGACGGGCGTGGACGGGGTGCTCGACCCGGTCCGCGCGCTGCCGGGGCTGCTCGGCGCCTCCCGGGCCGGGGCGGGCTCCCCCGCCGTGGAGCCCGAGCGCGCGGCCCTCCTCGGGCTCCCGGTGTCGGGCGGGCGGGAGGAGGAGCTGCGGTACGCGGTGGAACGCGCCGGACTCGACGTCGCGCGCGTCGTACCGGAGCCCGTGGCCGTGGCCCTGCACTACGGGGCGGTCGCGGAGGGCGTGGACCACACGGTCCTCGTCTGCGACCAGGGGGCGACGACACTGGACCTGAGCGTCCTGGCGATCACCCCCGACCTCACCGTGCGCGTGGTCCGCGCCGTCGGCCTGCAGCTCGGCGGCGACGCCTGGGACGCGGCGCTCGCCGCGGAACTGCCCGGGGGCCTGCCGGAGGGCGCGGACCCGCTCGGGGCCGCGCGGGCGCTCCGGGAAGGGCTCGACGGATCGGACGTCGCCGCCGCGGCGGAGGCGGGCGGCGGGCGGCACCCGCTGCCCCCGGAACGCGCCGCCTTCGAGCGGGCCGTGGCGCCCTTGCGGGAGCGCGTGCTCGCCGCGGTCGCGGAACAACTGACCACCGCGGAACCGGCCGTGGACACGGTGCTGCTCGCCGGCGGGATGGCCGAGGCCCCCGGGCTGCGGGCCGGGATCGAGGCCCTCCCGGCCGCGCGGGGCCTTTCGGTGCGCTGCGACCGGCCCGCGCTGGCCGTCGTGCTCGGGCTGTTGTCCCTGCGGGACTTCGGCGTCCTGCGCGTCGTCACCGGATCCGCCGCGCCGCCGGCGTGGTCCGGGCCCGGGTACGCGGGGGCCGACGCCGGATACGCGGGCGCGGACGCCGGATACGCGGGGGCGGACGCCGGATACGTGGGGGCCGACGCCGGGTACCCCGGCCGGGACGCCGTCGGTGTCCGGCCGGACCCGGAGCCCGCCGTCGCCGCGACGGACCCGGAGCCCCGCACCGGGCGTCCCCGGGCGCAGGACCCCGAACCGGGGTCGCGGCAGGGCGGCGCGCCGGCCATCGACGACACCGGTCGGCCGGCGCCGGAGGCCGGGCCGGGCGGGTCCCGGAGCGCCTGCACACCGCCCGAGCCCGAAGGGCCCGTACGGGCGGACACCGGTACACCGCACGCCGATCCGCCGCACGCCGGGCCGCCGCACGCCGATCCGCCGGACGCCGGGGCTCCGGACGCCGGGGCTCCGGACACGTCGTACACCGGACCCGGGGACGCCGAAGCACCCCCCGCACGGGCCCCGTACGCCGCTGCGACCCCCGCCGAGCCCCCGTACTCCGGACCACCCCCCGCCGGGACTGCGCACGCCGGCCCGCCGGGCACCACCCCCACGGCGGCGCCGGAACCCCCGGGGGCCCGGGACGCGGACCCGCCCGGCCTCGGCGGCCCGTACGACACCACGGCCGGGGCCCCGACGGATTCCCCGTCGGAGCCTCGGGTCCTGTTCGCGGTACCGGTGGACCAGCTCCAGGTCATCCGGCGCGGGGACCACCTCCTCGTCCTCTGGGCCTGGCCCGGGGACGCCCTGAGCGCACGGGTCCGCTGGCGCCGGGAGGGAGGCACCGCCGGTGCGGGCCCAGGCGACGGGGACGTGGTGTGCCGGCGCCGGGTGTACGAGCACGACGGCGGGTTCGACCTGGCCGCGGGCCGGGAGGCCGTCACCCTCACCGTGGAGGCCCTGGTCCCCGGGCTCCACGAGGGCTGCGAGGGCGCTTCCTCGCTCGTCGTCCCCGCCGCGCCCCCCGTCGTCGCGTACGAGCCGATCGTGCGCCGGCGCCTCACGGGCCGGGTCGCCACGGTCACCTTCACCTCGGCGACCGGCTGTGACCTGCCGGGCCTCCACATCGTCCACAGCCTCGGCCGCTTCCGCCCCACCAGCACCGCCGAGGGCACCGTCCTGCACGAGGTACCCGCGCAGCGGCTGACCGCCGGCGCCCCCATGACCGTGGAGTTCCCCCTGCCCGCCACCCGCGGTCCGTCCTGGCTGGTCTGCTTCCCGGCGGACGCGGGCACCGACTCCGGAATCGACGTCCGCCCGACGGCGCTGCACAGACTGCGAGTCACCTGATGGCCAAACGCCTCATCTGCCCCTACTGCTACGAGGGCTTCACCCCGCGGGAGATCCGCTTCCGCTGCAACACCCGTCTGAGCCGGGCCGGAAAGCAGTGCGCGCGCCGCCGCGACCAGGTGCTCGACCAGCGCAAGGGACCGCGCCGCAGCCACGACCTGGGCCCGGACTTCGCCGCGGACGGCCGCAAGCCCACGGCCGTCTGCCCGGACTGCGCGGGTGAGACCACCTACCGGATCTGCCCGGTGTGCCATTCCGACCTCCCCGTGCAGTTCGGCATGGTGGAGAACCGTCTGATCGCCATGGTCGGCCCGAAGGCGTCCGGCAAGACCGTCTACATGACCGTGCTCCTGCACGAGGTGCGCCACCGGGTGGGCGAGTCCTACGGGGCCGCCCTGATGGGCACGGACGACGCGACGATGAGGCGCTACGGCTCCGACTACGAGGACCGCCTCTACCGCGACAACCAGATGTTCCCCGGCACCCAGACCGCCTCCACCACCCTCAACCGGGTGGACCCGCTGGTCTTCCGGTTCGGCCTGCGCCGGCGCACCCTGCTCGGCGAACGCCCGCAGCACACCGTCCTGTCGTTCTTCGACACCGCCGGCGAGGACTTCAGCTCCCGGGAGAGCGTGGAGCTGAACACCCGGTACCTGTCCAACGCCGACGGCATCGTGCTGCTGCTCGACCCGTTGCAGATGCCCGGGGCCCGCGACAACGCGCTGCCGGGTACGCCGCTGCCCGGCACCGAGGGCCTGGACTCGCCCTTCAACGTCCTCTCCCGGGTCACCAGCCTGCTCCTCGCGCCCCGGTCCGGCCGCTCCGACCGGTTGCTCGACACCCCCGTCGCCGTCGTCTTCTCGAAGATGGACGCCTTCTGGCACCTGCTCGAACCGGGCAGTCCGCTGCGCGACCACGCGCCCTCGCGCGGCCGGTTCGACGTCGGTGACAGCCTCAACGTCCACGAGGAGGTGCGCCGGCTCCTCAAGGACTGGGACGGGGTTCCCATCGACCAACTGCTGAACAACCACTACTCCCGCTACCGCTACTTCGGCGTCTCCGCCCTCGGCCGCAACCCCACCCCGGACGCCCGGGTCGCCCCCACCGGCATCCAGCCGTACCGGGTGGCCGACCCGCTGCTGTGGCTGCTGAGCGAGTTCGGCTCGGTACCGAAGGCGGGCCGGGGATGAAGCACTTCCAGCAGCTCTACTACACCTCCTGCGAGCACGGACTCAGCGGCTTCTCCGGCTTCCAGTTCAATGCCGTCAGCGCGGGCGTCACGGCCGAGACCCGGCTGGCCGTGGAGGCGCTGGCCGGGTACGAGCCGCCCCGCTCGCTGGTGGAGTCGGACACGCCCGAGTCACTGGAGCGCTGCCCGGTCAACCTCTGCTACCGGCCCCACGACCGGTCCGGGCGCAGCGCCACCGCCCTGTGCGTGCGGTACGTGGGCCGCGACTCCGCCCGGCGTTTCGGCAACTACTTCGCCCACGCCCTGCACAGCGACGACTTCCCGGCGGCCGGGGGCGGCCTGTTGCCGATCGAGTTGTGGAACTCTCCGGTGTGGACCCGGGCCGTGTCCCCGAGCACGGAGCTCCCGACGCTGGCCGGGCCCGCTCCCGGACCGCTCGGTGTCCGGACGGTGGGCGAGTTCCTGCGCGGCCATCCCCACGCGGCCCGGCTGCCCGAGCTGCTGGCCGCCGTGTTCGCCGCGCTGACCGAGCACGGCTCGGTGGTGGTGGTCGACCGTTCGACCGAGGAGATCGCGCACTGGTTCGCCGCGGTCTCCTACCTGCTGCCGCCACGGCTCTCCCGCGGCCTGTCCTTCGCCACCTACGTCCTGCGTCCGGCCCGCAGCCGGCTGCACCTGATCGGCACCGTGCCCGAGCCGCCGCTCGCCTTCGCTCCGGACGACGAAGCGGACTACACGGTTTTCGACTTCGCCAGGGGCGTGTTCCCCGAGGTGCCCGTCCCCGCACTGGTCCGGCTCCTGACCAGGATCGGTGTCAGCTCCGTCCGGCCCGTCTGGTCCTGGACCGCGGACTACGCGGAGGGCGGGGAGCAGACACCGGACGACTGGCACGCCCCCGTCGCCGCGGCGGCGGTCTCCGGCGGCATCGCGCTCGCCACGGCCGATGTCCACGCGGTGGTCGACTGGCTGGCCGGGGCGGCCCATCTGGGGCCGCGCCGCGCCGCCGTCGCCGCGGACATCCACCGCGAGCACCGGGACCTGGACGACGCCCGGCTGACCGCGCTGAGCGCGGCCGCGAAGGCCGGCGGTGACATGGCGGTCCACCAGGAGATCGAGGGCAAGCTGTACGGGCTGCGCATGCGGGCCTACACGACCGCCGCCGAGGACGCCGTCGAACCCGTACCGCTCACCGATCCGGTGGCCCGCGAACGGGCCGCCGCCCTGTGGCAGCGGCTGCTGGACACCGGTGCGCGGACCGCGCGCGAGCGCACGCGCCTGCTGCTCTGGGCCGTCGGCACCGGGCTGCCGGTACCGCCGCGCGTCATGGCGCGCGAGACCCTCGCCCTGTCCCACGCGCTGCTCGGGGCCATGGCGCCCCCGTCGGCGTTCCGCGAGGAGGTGGCCGACCTCGTGCGCGTCCTGCCGGTGATGGGGGCCTCGCTGGCCACGGCGGTGGAGGAGGCGCTGGAACGGCGCCCGGGGCAGGAACAGCTCTTCGCGCAGTTCCCCGCCGAGCTCCTGCACGAGAGCGACCTGGTGGGACGGCCCCTGCTCCTGGAGCACCACCTCCGGGCCAGGGCCGAGCGCGATCCCTCGAACACGGTCCCGATCATGTTCAGGATCCTGGAGATCCGCGGACGCACCTCGCCCGACGAGGAGCTGCTGCGCGGCCTGTGGCGGCAGCCCTCGCGCACCTGGACGCACCGGGAGGCGGCTCGGATCGCGACGGAGCTGTCCGTCGCGCGGCCGGTGGACGCGTCGGTCGGTGACTGGTTCGAGCGCGCCCTGAGCCAGGACATCGGGGAAGGGGACGAGGACGCCCTCGGGGGCTGTCTCCACCTGTGCCGGGTCCTCTCCGATCCGGGCCGGTTCGCTTGGCTGCCGGCGGGCGCCGCGGAGTACCTACGCGTCACCCTCGGCCTGGAGGCCGCGCTGCTCGGGGCCCGGGAGGCCACCGAACTCCTCGCCGAGTTCGTGATCCCGGAGACGGGCCGGTGGGCGGCGCCACGGGAATTGAGGCGCCGGTACCTGGTACCGAACATGCTGCGCCTGCCCGCCGATGTCGGCCGGCTCCGCGGCCGCCTGGTGGAGCTGGAGTACCGCGACCTGGACCGGTACCTGTCGCTCGTGCGCAGGAGCATGACGGGAGGCGGACGGATCGACGACGTCCTGCTCAGTCATGTCGCCACCGTCGCCACGCTGCCCGAAGGGGCCCGGCTCACCCAGGCCCAGGAGGAGACCGCGGCGGCGGTCCGGGCCCATCCCGAAGGACACTGGCGCGCGACGGACCTGGAGCGGCTGGAGCGGGTGGTGCGGCCCCACCGGGCCGCACTCGCCGACCACTACGCCGGGCGGGCCGAGGCCCGGCGGCCCGCCCGGAAGGGCCTGTTCCGGTGGGTGTGGCCCTTCGGCCGGAGCGAGGCGCCCGGCACATCGCGCACACCCCGCACGTCCCGTAAACCCCGCACGTCCCGCGAGAAGAAGGGACGGTGACATCCGGTGGCCGAAATCGCAAGGTTCGTCCTGCTGCCCGTCCTCTTCCTCGCCGGGCTCGCCGCGTACCTGCCCTTCGCCCCGCTCATCGCCGCCCTGCGGGGCCTCGCACTGGTCGTGCAGGTGCTCGCCGGGTACGGACGGACGCTGGTCGGCGTCGTGTACCGGCGCACCCCCGAGTTCCGGACGCTGCCGCCCTACCGCCCCCAGGACGAGGCGGTGAAGGCGTACCGCAACTACTTCTTCGGGCCTGCCTCCCGCGACCTGCGCCAACTGCTCACGCTGGAGGGGCGCGCGTACGCCACCACGGTCGGCGATGCCTTCCGCGCCGTGACCTCGCGGCAGTTCGTCGCCCCGGCACGGCACCGGGCGTTCACGGTTCCGTACGGTCTGACGCTGTACCTGGGACTCTGCGCGGGCGCGGCCGCGGTCCTGCCGCTGCTCGGCCTGCTGCTCGTCGTGCACGCGCTCGTCCTGGCTCTGCTGACGGCCGGGGCCCGGCTCCTCGCCGCCGCCCTGAGGGCCGTCGACCGGTCGGTGCTGTGGATGAAGCGGCTGCGCACCGGGATGCTGTGCCCGCACTGCTTCGAGCGGGTGCCCTACCCGGCGTACGACTGCCCCGGTCCCACCTGCCGGCGCCGGCACGCCGACATCCGCCCGGGGACGTACGGCATCTTCCGGCGCCGCTGCGAGTGCGGGCAGCGCATGCCGACGCTGCTGATGCTGATGGGCCGCGACGGGCGGCTCCAGGCGTACTGCGTCCACCCGCACTGCGGGAAGCCGATGAACACGGACGCCGGCCACATGCCCGAGGTGGTGATTCCGCTGATCGGCGGACAGGCCGCGGGCAAGACCCAGCTGATGGCGGCCATGCTGCTGTCCCTGGAGCACGCCGCGGCGAACGGCGGCCCGGCGATCACCCTCGCCGACGAGGAGTCGGACGCCAACTACCAGGTGCTGCGCGAGGTACTGCGGATGCGGGGGCACACCCGCGCCACCCAGAAGACCCTGCCGCGGGCGCACTCCTTCGTCCTCGGCGGCGGCCGGTCGCGGCGGCTGGTCCACCTCTTCGACACGGCGGGCGAGCGGTTCGTCGACCGCGAGGACACCGACGCGCTGCGCTACGCACGGGCCGCGCGCACCTTCGTCTTCGTATTGGACCCGATGGCGGTGAAGGCGTTCTGGACCACCATGGAACCGCCCCCCGGCCCGCTGCTGGACCGTACCCTCGGCTCCACGGTGGATCCGGAGGAGGTCTTCGCCCGCTCGGTCCAGGCCGTGGCCGCGATGGGCGCGCCCCTGCGGCGCTCGCGCCTCGCGGTCGCCATCAGCAAGACGGACCTGCTCGCCGAGCACGGCCTGGTGCCGGCCGCTCTCGAAGACGGTGACGGCGCCCGGACCTGGCTCCGTGAGGCGCTCGGCCTGCGCAGCCTCGTCCGGGCAATGGATCTGAACTTCCGGGAGGTCCGGTTCTTCCGCACGGCCGCGGTGGCGGACGAGGAGGCCGGGGTGGACGGCAGCGTCACGGGGTTCGTCGAGTGGTGCCTGCGCGGCTGATGTCGGCCGCGGGTCGAGCTGCATCCCCAGGGCAGTGACCTGACCTGCGGGGATGCCCGTATCCCGGGTGCCGGTCCGGTCGCCGCCCGCTGCCGACAGGCCGTAGAGGTTAGAAGATGGACTATGAGCAACTACCTGGGAGGCCTCCGGCGCCGGCTGCTCCGCTCGGCTCCGAGCCCCTCGGCTCCCGCTCGGCCTTCCCCCTCGGGACACCGCGGGGAGCAGGAGGGGCGGCGGGAACACGCCCCGCCCCCCGGTGGAGGGGCGCGGCGGCCCCAGCGGCTGTCCTCCCTCCTGAGCGCGCGCAGCGTGGCCGGAGAGGTGTTCCTCCTCCAGCTGGCCGTCGTGGTCCTGCTGGTCTCCGCCGCGGTCCTGGCGCTCGTGGTGCAGGCGCGGAGTTCCGCCATGCTGGACGCCCGGCACCGGACCCTCGCGGCCGCCGGAACGTTCGCGGAGTCCCCGGGGATGGTGGCCGCCGTACAGAGCGCCCACCCCAGCGCGGTGCTCCAGCCGAGCGCCGAGGCGGCCCGGAAGATCGCCGGGGTCGACGGCCTGAACGTGTACACCCTCGACGGGGTCACCCTCGCCCACAGCGACCCGCGGCAGATCGGCAAGCGCGTCGTGGGCCCCTTCGCCTCGGCGGCGGCCGGCAAGTCGTTCACCGAGACGTTCGCCGGGTCCCTGGGGCAGTCCGTGGTGTCCGTGGTCCCCGTCAAGGACGCCCGGGGCAACGTCATCGCCGTCGTCTCCTCCCCGGTCACGGTCCAGAACGTGCAGAGCATGGTGAACGGCCAGCTGCCGGTCGTCCTCGGCAGCGCGGCCGCGGTGCTCGCCCTGTCCGCGGGCGGCACCGCTCTGGTGAGCCGCCGGCTCCAGCGCCGGACCCACGGCCTGGGGCCGGAGGAAATGACGAGGATGTACGAACACCACGACGCGGTGCTGCACGCGGTCCGGGAGGGCGTGCTGATCGTCGGGGACGGCGGGCGGCTGCTGCTGGCCAACGACGAGGCGCGCCGGCTGCTCGATCTGCCGGGGGACGCGGAGGGGCGCCCCGTCACGGACCTGGGTCTGGAGGAGGGGATCGCCGAGCGGATCACATCGGGCCGTTCCGCGACCGACGAGGTGCACATGGCGGGCGATCGGCTACTGGCCGTGAACATCCGGCCCACGGCCCCGTACGGCACGGCCGGCACCGTCGTCACGCTGCGCGACACCACGGAGCTGCGGGCGCTGTCCGGCAGGGCGGAAGTGGCCCGCGAGCGGCTGAAGCTGCTCTACGACGCGGGCGTGCAGGTGGGAACGACCCTGGACGTCGAGCGCACGGCGCAGGAGCTGGCGCGGGTGGCGGTCCCCCGGTTCGCCGACGTGGTCACGGTCGACCTGCTGGAGCCGGTGCTGCGCGGCGAGGAGCCGCCCGACATGAACACCGAGATGCGCCGCACCGCCGCCGAGGGCCTCCATGGCGACCACCCGCTCTACCCCGTCGGCCGGCTGATCCGGTTCGTTCCGTCCAGCCCGATGGCCGTCGGGCTGGCCGGCGGGCACGCGGTCCTGGAAGCGGATCTGCAGGCCACCCGGCACTGGCGGGAGCAGGACCCGGCCAACGCCGAGCGGATCCTGGAACGCGGCATCCACTCCATGATCGCCGTACCCCTGCGGGCCCGGGGCGTGGTGCTGGGGATGGCCGGCTACTGGCGGGGGCGGGACGCGGCGCCGTTCGACGAGGAGGACGTGTCCTTCGCCGAGGAGCTGACCGCACGGGCGGCGCTGTCGGTCGACAACGCCCGCCGGTACACCCGTGAGCACACCGTGGCCGACACCCTGCAGCGCAGTCTGCTGCCCCGCGGCGTCCCGGAGCAGTCCGCCGTCGAGGTCGCGCACCGCTACGTGTCCGCGAAGGCCGGTGTGGGCGGCGACTGGTTCGACGTCATCCCCCTGCCCGGCGCCCGGGTGGCGCTGGTGGTCGGCGACGTCGTCGGCCACGGTCTGTACGCCGCCGCCACCATGGGTCGCCTGCGTACGGCCGTGTACAACTTCTCCACCCTCGACCTGCCTCCGGACGAGCTCCTGAGCCACCTGGACGAGCTGGTCGCCCACATCGACACCGACCAGCAGGAGTGGCAGGGAATCACCGGAGCCACCTGCCTGTGCGCCGTCTACGACCCCGTCTCGGGGCAGGTGACGGCCGCCACCGCCGGTCATCCGGGCCCCGCCCTGGTCCACCCCGACGGCAGCGTGTCCTTCCCCGAGGTGCCGGTCTCCCCGCCGCTGGGCCTGGGCGAGGGCCTGCCCATGGAGACCGCGGAGCTGACCCTGCCCGAGGGCTCGCTGCTGGCGCTCTTCACCAACGGGCTGATCGAGAGCCGCGACCGCGATGCGGACACGGGCCTGGCGGCGCTGCGCGCCGCCCTGTCCGGGCCCGCCCGGACCCCGGAGGAAACCTGCACCGCGGTGATCGAGGCGGTGCTGCCCACCCGGCCCAGCGACGACATCGCGCTGCTGGTGGCCCGGACCCGGCGGCTGGACCCGGCGCGGATCGCCGAGTGGGACGTACCTCCCGACCCGGCCCAGGTGTCCCGGGTGCGCAACGCGTGCGCCCGCCGGCTGGCGGACTGGGGCCTGGACGAGATCGCCTTCACGACGGAGCTGATCCTGAGCGAACTGATCACCAACGCCATCCGCTACGGGAGCGAGCCCATCCGGGTGAGGCTGCTGTACGACCGCAGCCTGATCTGCGAGGTCTCCGACGGGTCGAGCACCTCCCCGCACCTGCGCCGGGCCGAGGAGACCGACGAGGGCGGCCGCGGCCTGTTCCTCGTCGCGCAGTTCGCCCAGCGCTGGGGCACCCGCTACACCGCCCGCGGCAAGATCATTTGGAGCGAGCAGGCCCTCCACGAGGTGGTGGCGGGGGGCGCGCCGTCCGCAGCGCTTCCGGGGGAGGCGATCCTGGCGGGCTGGGACGACGAGCCGCTCTGAGACGCGCCGGGGGGCGGGAACGTCGGCGGACACCACCGGCTGGAACTGCGCCGCCGGGGGCATCGAACGTACGCTGGTCTCGATCGGTACGCGCCCGCCCGCCATGGAGCCTTAGTGCCCGCACCTCGTCTCCGGACAGCCAACGTCGGAGTCTGCCTCGCCCTCGCGGTGGCGCCCCTCGGCGGCTGCGGAGACAAGCCCACCCCCGTGCCCCGGACACCCGCGGCGGCCACGTCCGCCGCGGACGTCGGCGGCATGGCGGCGCTGACCGCGGCGGCGAAGAAGGAGGGCTCGCTCAACACGATCGCGCTCCCGAGGGACTGGGCCAACTACGGCGCACTGATCGACGGCTTCGAGAAGAAGTACGGGATCAAGGTCTCGGTGGAGAACCCGGAGGGCAGCAGCCAGGACGAGGTCAACGCCCTGAAGGAGCACAGGCGCGACGGCCGTGCCCCCGACGTGATCGACGTGGGGGGCTCCTTCGCCCAGTCCGCGGCCCATCAGGGCCTGCTCACGCCGTACAAGGTCGCCCCGTGGGACAGCATTCCCAAGGAGCAGAAGGACCAGCACGCCCTCTGGTCCAACAACTACGGCGGCTACGTCTCGATCGGCTGCGACGCCAAGCGCGTCAAGACCTGCCCCGCGACCTTCGCCGATCTGCGCAAGCCCGAGTACAAGGGCAAGGTCGCGCTCAACGGCGACCCGACCAGGTCGGGGTCCGCCTTCGCCGGCGTGTACGCGGCGGCCCTGGCGAACGGGGGGTCCTTCGACGACATCCAGCCCGGTATCGACTTCTTCGCCGAGCTGAGCAGGAACGGCAACTTCATCCCGGTCGAATCCACCCCTGCGACGATCGAGAAGGGTCAGACCCCGATCAGCATCGACTGGGATTTCCTCAATCTCGGATACGCCGACGAGTTCCGCAGGAAGGGCGCGGACGTCGACTGGCGGACCGCCATCCCCTTCGACGGCAGTTTCGCCGAGTACTACGCCCAAGCGGTGAACAAGGAGGCACCGCATCCGGCGGCGGCACGCCTGTGGCAGGAGTACATCTTCAGCCCGGAGGGCCAGAACATCAGGCTCGGCGCCTACGCGCGCCCCGTGCTCATGGACGCCATGGCGAAGGACGGCACCCTCGACAAGGCCGCCGCGGAGAACCTGCCGACGGTCGAGGGCACGCCGACGTTCCCGACGGAGGCACAGCGGGAGAAGGCGAGGGAGACCGTCAACCGCGAATGGGCCAAGGCGGTGTCGGGCTGAGGGCCGGACGGCCCGCAGTGGTTCCGTTCATCCCTTGCGGCGCAGCTCGTCGAGCTGCTTCTCGAAGGCCTTCGTCTCGGCGATCAGGCGCTCGCGCGCGTCCTTCTGCCGCTGGTCGCCCCGGCTCTTGAACGCCTCGGTGAAGTGCGGCTGCAGTTGGGTCCACCAGCCGTGGTCCAGCATCGCCCAGGCCTGCGGGCACAAGGGGGCACGGGTCTTCGGCAGGTAGCCCGTGCCGACCAGGGGGGCCCGGTACTTCTTCGGGTCGCTCCCCTCCAGGTAGCACAGGAAGTTGAAGACCCTCTGCTGGGTGACGGGGTGATCGCCGGAGAGCCCCTCCAGCGTCAGCTGGCCCTCCCTGCGGGCGATCTCGTCGAACAGGACGGCGGCTGCCAGCGTCGGCCCGGCCCCCACCTGGTTGATGGTGGAGAACGAGGCGTACCCGTCGGCGGCGTCCTCCTCCAGGCCGAGGTTCGCGAGCATCAGCTGGCGCTGCAGGGCGTGGCCCAGCTCGTGACCGAAGATGAACTGGGTCGACAGCGCGGTCAGGTCGTCGGCGTTGAACGTGTCCGCGGGGAGCGGGGCGGGACGCTTGACGGTCTTGACCACGTCACCGAGGGCCTTTTCGATCTCCGTCAGGAACGCCGCCGTCATGAAGATCGTCCTGCCGTCGGGCTGGGTCACCGCGTCCGTGACTCCGGGCGGGACCTTGCCGGTGACCTTCACGACCAGGTCGTGCGGGAGGACGAGCGCCTCGTTCACCCAGTCGGCGGACCGCTCCAGCACGCCGGACGCACGGACCACGTCCACGGCGTGCCGGTCCTCCGGCTTGATCGTGCCGTCCTCGTAGACCACGGTGACCCGGCCGCCCGCGGCGGCCGCGCCGCCGTCGACGCCGCACGAGACGGCGGCGAAGCCGACGGCGAGCAGCGCCCCCACGGAGGCGGTCCGCAGCAGGGCCGCGTACCCACCGGCGTTCGACACCCCGGCCGGCTCCTCTCGGTCGTCACGACGTGGCGGCGGGCGCGTGCCCGCCCGAGGGGCTCCGAGCCCGAGAACCCGACACGCGGATTATGACCGAAGGGGCTTTCCTGAACAATCGCCCGTTTAGCCCCATTTTCTTCCGCTGATACCGGGCAGCCACGACCCCGGCCCTGGCTCCCGGGGTGAACGGCGTCGCGGAGCTGCCGTGACCCTGCGTCGAACCAACCGCCGCGCATCGGAGGGTTGTTGAAAGGCCGAACGCGGCAAGATAGCAGTCCTTCGAGGACTTGCCCGGATGTTTATCCGATGGTGATGGTCCTTCCTCCGTGACGCCACACCGGGCACTAGCGTCCCGTGGCACCCCAGGAGAGCCGGATGTGCGGGTGTGAACCGCCCGGCACGCGTCGGCGGCCGGCACGGCCCCGACTCTCCTGCAGGACCACGGAGCAAGGAGGCAATGTGCTGTCATTCCGGCGGCGATCCGGCAGCGGCTTGTCGGTGGCCACGAAGTACACGATCGGAAGCGGCCTGGTCATCAGCGCCCTGGCCGTCACGCTGATCGCACTGCTGATCCCCGTGGCCAAGTACGGCGACCGCGCCTCGGCGGCCACCACGGGACCGGCGGCACCGGCAGCGGGGATCGTGGACGACGGCGCCGGGATCATGAGCACGGCGTACGGGCCGCTCACCCCCACCGACCGGGACTTCGTCCGCAAGGTGCGGCTCGCCGGGCTCTGGGAGCTGCCCGCGGGGCGACAGGCCCAGCAGCGCGGGACGCGCCCCTCCGTGCGTACGGCCGGGGAGCACCTCGTCATGGGCCACACCGACCTCGACCGCCAGGTCCTCCAGGTCGGCCAGGCCCTCGGCATCGACCTTCCCGACCGGCCCAACGCGCAGCAGCAGGGCTGGCTCGACCAGATGACGGCGGCCCAGGGCAACGAGTACGAGCGGCTGTTCGTGCAGCTGCTGCGGCGGGCCCACGGCAAGGTGTTCCAGCTGGTGGCGCAGGTCCGGGCGCAGACCCGGAACTCGATGGTGCGGGCCCTGGCCACCTCGGCCAACACCACGGTCCTGGACCACATCTCGGTCCTGGAGGAGAGCGGGCTCGTCGACTTCGACACGCTCTCCGACCCGAGCCCGGCCCCGTCCTCCCCCTCCTCACCCCTCCAACAGGGGGCGTCGTCCCCCTCCTCTGTCCGATCGACGAAGTGAAGTGATCACATGAGTCAAAAGGGCCACAGGCGCCCCCGGTTGAAACTCCTGGCCGCGGCGTGCGCGCTGGTACTGGGCGGCGGCGGGGTCGCCGTCATCGCGGGCAACGCGAACGCCGGCCAGGACGCAGGCCGCACCGGCGAGGTGACGGCGACCATCGACTGTCCGGACGTGGGCGACCGGCTCACGGACGTACCCGACCAGGCGCGGGCCGAGGTCGACCAGAACCTCGCCCAGCTCGACGGGCAGGTCGCCGACGCCTACCGGCAGCTCGCCGCGGGGCAGGTGACCAAGAAGAAGGTCCAGAAGGACGCCCTCCTGGGGCGGCTCAAGGACCAGCGCTCCACCACCATCCGGCGGGTGTCCGACGTGATCGGGCGTTCCGCCGGGCGCCCCGAGGGGCTGGACGCGCTGAGCGGATGCACCATGAAGGAGGCTCCCGCGGAAGCCGACCCCGGTGTCGGCGCGGCGGCCGACGCGGCCGTCGCCGCGGCGGCCGACCCGGCGCGCGATCCCGACGCGGCGCGCGGCATCGGGCAGAAACGGGGGCCCGCCCAGAGCGACTTCGTCAACATCGCCAAGGTACGGCCGAACGTGAACGCCCCCGCCGCCGGGCGCGGCGCCTCCACCGGCTCGTTCTCCTCGCAGTGCGGGCGCAACGAGAACGGCCACTTCAACCCCGACAACGTCATCGTCGCCCCCGGCGTCTCCAACGGCGCCCACCACATGCACGACTACGTGGGCAACAAGACGACCAACGCCTTCTCCTCCAACAACAGCCTCGCGGCGTCCGGCACGACCTGCGGCAACGGCGACCAGTCCGCCTACTACTGGCCGGTGCTGCGGCTGCGCGACGGCAAGGCGGAGAAGGACGCCAAGGCCCCGGGCGGCGGACAGGACGCCAACGTGGGCACGATCCTGCGGCCGAAGCAGGTCACGATCGACTTCAAGGGGAGCCCCGTCGGCCAGGTCAAGGCGATGCCGCGTTTCCTGCGCATCATCACGGGTGACGCGAAGGCCTTCACCAACGGCACCGCCAACGCCAACGCCTCCTGGAGCTGCACCGGTTTCGAGGACCGGCAGCTGAAGGACAAGTACCCGATCTGCCCGAAGGGCAGCGACGTGGTGCGCACCTTCACCTTCCAGAGCTGCTGGGACGGCCGCAACACCGACAGCGCCAACCACCGTACGCACGTGGCCTTCGCGGACAAGGCGGGCCGCTGCCCGAAGGGGTTCGCAGCGATCCCGCAGCTGGTGCAGCGGATCACCTACGGGGTGGCGCCCGGTGCCCGCTTCGCGGTGGACAGCTTCCCGGAGCAGCTGCACAAGCCGGTGACCGACCACGGCGACTTCATCAACGTCATGTCGAACGGGCTCATGGCCCAGGCCGTGGGCTGCATCAACAGCGGGCGCACCTGCCGCTGACACCGTCCGGGGCGTGCGGGCGCCGGCCCGGGGCTCGTCCCGGGCCGGCGCCCGCACGCCCGTACCCGTTCCCGTACCCATCCCGGACGGGTGCCGAAAGCGCCGAGGAGGAGTGCGATGCCCGGCTCACGCGACACCGCGCCACGTCACGGGGAACTCACCCGGCGCCTGCGCCTTCCCGGCGGCGATGCCGAGGACCTGGTGTCGGAGGCGTTCCTGCGGACCTTCCGGGCGGTCCGCTCCGGTTCCGGACCCCGGGGCCCTGGCGCGCGTACCTGCCGGCGGTGGTCCGGCACACGGCGATGGAGTGGCACGAGCACGCCGGACGGACCCTGCTGACGGCGGACTTCGACTCCTGGTGCCGGCAGGCGTCCGGCGGCGACCCGCAGGGACAGGTGATGGCCGACGAGGACCGCCGGATCGTGGCGCGTTCCTTCCGGGCGCTGCCGGCGCGGTGGCGGATCGTCCTGTGGCACACGCTGGTGGAGGAGGAGCCCCCGCACCGGATCGCGGCGCGGCTGGGCATCACCCCGAGGGCGCCCGCGGGGGCTGGTCCGCCACCTCGCGGGGTGCGGCCCGTGCGCGCGGGCCTACGCGGAGCCGGTGGACCTCAACGCGACGCTGCGCGGAGCCCCGGCGCCCTCACCGGCGTAGGCCGTTCGCCCCTGCGCGCGAACGGCGGCCGCCCGGCCTCCCCGTGGTTCGGGGAGGCCGGGCGTTTTCCGGTTCACGGGCGGTGCGTCCGCGCGGTGCTCAGAGGCCGTTGACCCGGGCCATCCGTCCGACGACCAGGGGGGTGAAGTCGGCGGTGACGACGCGTGCCGTCCGCCGGCCCACCCGCGAGTGCTGGCGGCGCACCTGGGCCATCAGGCGGCGGCTGCGCAGGGCCATCTCCAGTTCGAAGCGGGTCCGCGGATCGCGCAGACCGGGTCCGAAGAGCTTCTCCAGTTGCCGCATGCGGTAGCGCACGGTCTGCGGGTGCACGCTCAGGGCCTTGGCCGCCTCGGGGGCGCCGCCGCCCTCCAGCCACGCGAGCAGGGTGACCTCCAGGCGCTCGCTCTGGCGCGGGGTCAGATCGGCGAGGGGGCGCAGCCAGCGGGCGGCCAGCGCGTGGGCCAGGGGCTCGTCCTGGAGCAGCAGGAGTGTGGAGAGGTGGTCGTCCACGAAGACGGCGCGGGCGTCCGGGCCGCCTCGGTTCGGGGTCAGGGTGAGCAGACGCAGGGCCCAGCGCAGCGAGGAGGCGGTGTCACGGAGCGGGACCGCGTGGCCGACGGCCGCGAACCGGCCGCGCAGCGGGGGTTCGAGGGCGGCCCGGGTGTCCGGGTCGGGGCTGGGGAGGAGCAGGCACGGCCGGCCGGCGAACATGCCGGGGAGGGCGTCGTCGAGGACGGCCGCCAGTTGCTGGGTCTCGCCGGGCGTGGCCAGCGCGATGGCCCGTACGGCCACCGGGAGGGGCCAGCCGGCGGCCTCGGACAGCTCGGTGAGGGAGGCGTGGGAGGCCACGCGGTCGTCGGTGAGGGCCTTGAAGAGCTCCTGGCGGGCCCGGTCGCGCGGGGCCGCGGGTTCCGGGCGGGCGCCGTGGGCGCCTTCATGGGGGGCCGTGTCGTCGGGCCGCGCGGGGCCGTCGCCGTCGGGCCGCGCGGAGCCGTCGCCGTCGGGGCGGCCGGGAGCGTGACCGCCATGGCCGTGACCACCATGACCGTGGCCCCCGTGGCCGTGGCCCCCGTGACCGCCTCCCTCGAGGCTTCCGCTTCCGCGACCGTGCTCGCGCACCTCCGAGAGTCCGGGGCCCCGTACGTCCTCGTGCCGACCGCCGTGGACGGCGTCCACCGCCGCGTCGTGCCGGTCCTCGAACTCGTCCGGCGTCTTCGCGCCGGGCCCGTCGTGCGCGGCGTCCCGTAGGGGCTCGTCGCGGTACCCGAGTGCGGTGAGAAGTGCTTCTTCCACCGCTTGTCGGAGAATTTCGTCATCGATGGCATCGTTGTCATCGACAAGTATGGAAAATTCGGGAATTCCATGCAGAAGCTCCTCCACTATCTCCCCGGCCAGCGCGGGGAGTTCCCTGCGCAGGACACGGGTCCACTCGCCGCGAGGGCGGGACCAGATGCGGTTCAGAAGTTCGCACATCGTTTCCTCGTTCTTGCCGGGGTGAGGCCTGTCCGGTGCAGGAGCGACAGGCCCGCCAAGGTCGCCTGCCTCGCCAACGACCTTGCCTGTGACGACAGTTGCAGCTACCACACGCCCTCCTGGACGGTTCCGGCCACCTTCGGTCCCGCGGGTTTGCCTTGATTTTGCCGTCGGGGACGCGTAGACGGCGAGGAGTGCGGTGGCCTGTCACAACCTCCACTGGAGGGGAATCCTCCGGGCTCGTTCGACGCACCGGAGACGGGGTGCGAGAAATTATCACGTTTCGATAAATCCTGTGGAGATGCTGCGCAGCTCCACGATGCTTCTGCACTCCGGCCCCGAGCCCTTCGGCCGACGTGGGAATTCCACAGCGCTGCCGGCCACCATCGACCACAACTCCCGGGCGCCGAGCGCCAGGTGGAGTGCTCGGAGCCCAGGCGCACAGGAGAACTGGATGCCCCTGCCCCAGCCTCACATGCCCCGCTCCCACAGAGCCCGACGCGGGAGCCGCCGCGCCGCGGTGGCCCCGGCCGCCGGGAAACGGGCCGTCCGGCGGCCTCCGCTTCTGCCCGTCGCGGGCCGGCTGCGCACCAGCGTGGTCTGCGCCTCCCTCGCCGCCCTGGTCTCCCTGGCCGTGGCGGCGCGCGCGGGCGCGCTGACCCATCTGTGGGACTTCCTCGACTTCGGGTCGGGCGTCCTCTCGCTCGTCTCCCTCACCTCCACCGTCCTGTGGGGGCTGGTGGCCACGGACCGGGTGCTCCTCGGATCGGGGCACCGGCTGCTCGCCCAGGGCGTGCACCGCGGCCTGGCCGTCGCGGGGTTGGGCTTCCTCGCCCTGCACATATGGGTCAAGGTCGCCGAGGGCCACACGGGCGCGGCCTCCGCGCTGGTGCCGTTCACCGACGCGAACCGGCCCGTCGTCATCGGCCTCGGCACGCTGGCCGGATATCTCTTCGTGAGCGTGGCGGTCTCCGGCGCCCTGCGTAGTGTGTTCGCCACCAATCGCCGCTCTATGTGGTGGCGGGCCCTGCACATCGGCGCGTACCCGGCGTGGGGGGCCTCCCTCGTGCACGGGCTCAAGGCGGGCCGCCCCGCCGACCTCTGGGTGACGGCGGCCTACGTCCTCGGCGTGGCCGGCGTGATGGGGCTGCTCGCCGTCCGGCTGCGCACCCGCAGGCGCGAGGCGTCCGCCCCGGCGAGCGCCCCGCAGTCCGTCACGGCCACCCGCGGCGCCCGCGGCCCGCGTTCGCGGGGCTACCCCGTACGGGAGGTGCCCCTCGCGGGGCTGCGCGCAGAACGCGGCGGCGGACCTTCGGGTGCTCCGGACGGCCCCGCCCGACCGGCCGCGGCGACCGCACCCGTCGCACAGGGCGCACCGGCCACGCAGACCGTGCAGTTCACCCAGGACACGCAGTCCATGCGTGCCGTGCAGGACACGCAGGCCGTGCAAGCCATGCAAGACACGCAGGCCATGCAGGCCATACAGGACACGCAGGTGGCCCAGCCCCTGCAGGCCGTGCCGCCCCAGCCCGAACACCCGCCGTACGCCGCCGCCTACGCGCCCGGCCCGTCCGCAGACGCCGGCGCCGCCTTCGGCTTCGGCCCGTTCGCCGGGCGGGAGGGACGGCGGTGAGCGAAGCGCCGCGCCCCGGCCTCGGCTGCGTGGGCACCCCCCGGCTGCTGACCGGACTCGACCGGTTCCCGCGGCTCGACCGCGATGCCCACGAAGCCGCGCACGGACCGCTGCCCCGCTACCGCCCGGACGAACTCGTCGACCTCGCCGCCGACATCGACCTGCGGGGCCGCGGCGGTGCGGGCTTCCCCTTCGCGCGCAAGCTGCGCGCGGTCACCCAGTCCGCCCGAGGACGCGACGGGTTGACCGCCGTCGTCGTCAACGGCAGCGAGGGCGAGCCCAGTTGCCTCAAGGACAAGGCCCTCCTGCTGCACGCCCCGCACCTGGTGCTCGACGGGGCCCTGCTGGCCGCCGCCGCGGTCGGCGCCGAGGACGTGGTGATCGCCGTGACCCGCCCCGACGTGGAGCGTTCGGTACGTGACGCCGTCGCCGAGCGGGGCCGTGGCGGGCGCCAGGTGCGCGTGGCGCTGCTGCCCGAACGGTTCGTCACCGGCGAGGGCACCGCGATGATCAACGGCCTCAACGGCGGCGCCACGCTGCCGTCCGGACAGCGGGTGCGCACCAGCGAGCGCGGCCTCGGCGGGGTGCCCACCCTGCTGTCGAACACCGAGACCTACGCCCAGCTGGCCGTCGCCGCGCGGCTCGGCGCCGCCGGGTACCGGTCGGCCGGGCTGCCGTCCGAGCCGGGCACCGTCCTGCTGACCGTCGCCGGATCGACGGTCATCGAGGCCCCGACGGGGACCTCGCTGGCGTACGTCCTGGAGCTGTGCGGGATGCGTCCCGGGCAGGGCGTGCTCGTGGGCGGCTACCACGGCCGCTGGCTGGATCCCGGATCGGCCCTCGGTGCGGAGGTGTCCCGGCAGTCCCTCGCCGCCTTCGGCGCGGTACTGGGGGCGGGCGCGGTACTGCCGCTGCCCGAGGACACCTGTCCGGCGGGCGAGGTGGCCCGGGTGACGCGCTGGATGGCGAACGAGTCGGCGGGCCAGTGCGGTCCCTGCGTACGGGGCCTGCCCGCGCTGGCCGACGTCCTGGAGGCGGCCGTCGCGGGCGGGGGCCGCAGCGCCCTCGAAGCGGTGGAGGCGCGGATGCTCGGGGTGCGCAGACGCGGGGCGTGCAGCCACCCGGACGGCACCTCGCACTTCGTGGCCTCGGCCCTCGCCTCCTTCCCCGACGAGTTCCGCGACCACGCGCTCGGCAGCGGCTGCGGCCGGCGGGTCCTGGGGGCGCTGCCGCTGCCCGACGACGAGAGCCCGGAGCGGCTGGTCGTGGACTGGACGCTGTGCAAGGGGCACGGGCTGTGCGTGGACGTCCTGCCGGACGTCGTGCGGCTCGACGCGGACGGCTTTCCGGCACAGGCCTCCATGCCGGTGCCGGAGCGGCTGCGGCCCAAGGCCCTGCGCGCCGTGCGGCGCTGCCCGGCGCTCGCCCTTCGCATCCAGGAATGAGCCGCGCACGTCCGCGCCCCGCCCCCGAGTTCATTCTTGGCGCGATCTGACAAATTCCCGGGGATATTCGTTTCGGGGGCTCCGGGCCCCGTATCAATTACTCAGGCAATGCGAACAGAACGCGGGACCCAAACCGAAGGAGAGACCGTGAAGAGAATGCGCCGTGAAATACTCGCCGGGTCGGCGGTCGCGGTACTGCTGCTGACGGCCGGGTGCGGGCTCTCGGACAACAAGTCCTCCGCGAAGGGGGATTCCGTGCAGCCGGTGGGCGACAGCAAGGCGCTGGACGCCTACGGCTCGGGCTCGGGCTCCGGCACCGGGTCGCTGCCGGGGTACGGCAGCGATACCGGGGCCGCGCCGGCCGGCAAGGGCGGGGCGGCCGGGGAGCTGAAGGTACGGGAGGCCGCGGACCTGGGCTCCGTGGTCACGGACGCCGAGGGGTTCACCCTCTACCGGTTCGACAAGGACACGGCCAAGCCGCCCAAGTCGAACTGCGAGGGGGACTGCGCCAAGGTCTGGCCGGCGGTGTCCGCGGACGACGTCTCGGCCGGTGCCGGCATCCAGGCGGGCATGCTCGGGTCCGTGGCCCGGGCCGACGGCACGAAGCAGCTGACGGTGGGCGGCTGGCCGGTGTACCGCTACGCGAAGGACACCAAGGCGGGCGACACGCTCGGCGAGGGCGTCGGCGGCACCTGGCACGCGGTGGGCCCGGACGGGAAGCCCTCCACCGCGTCCAAGGGCGCGGGCGGCGGGGGCATGGACATGGGCACCGGCGCGGGCATGAACACGGGCTCCGGGGCGACGGAGCAGCCGCCGGCGCAGCCGCAGGTCTCACTGTCGGTGCGGCAGAACGCGCAGCTCGGCCCGATCCTCGCCGACGCCCAGGGGCGCACCCTCTACCGGTTCGACAAGGACAGCGCCTGGCCGATGAAATTCGGCTGTCTCGACGCCTGCCTCGACACGTGGAAACCGGCCCCCGCGATCGACAAGACGAAGGTGAACGGAATTGCCGCCGGATTGGTCGGATCGGTGAAACGGCCCGACGGTTCGGAACAATTGACGATCGACTGCTGGCCGGTTTACACATTCACCGGGGACAAGGAACCCGGAGACATCAACGGGCAGAACAAGCAGGGCCTCTGGTTCGCCGTGACCGACAAGGGCAAGAAGGCGAAGGCGGCCGGATAGAGCGGCCCGCACCCCCGATCCCGTGGTGCCCGGCCCCCCTCCCCGTCGGGCACCACGACCCCCTTCCCGAACCGTCAGCGAGGTTGTCCCATGCCGTCCACCGACCGACCGACGGGCCGCCTCCTGACGGCCGTTGCCGTGATGTGCGCCTCACTGCTGTGCGGGGGCTGTGGCGAGAGCCGGCCGCAGCACGGGGCCGACGCGGCGGCCGGCTCCGTACCGGCGGCGAAGGCCGCCCCGGCGTCCCCTGCCGCCCCCGCCTCCCCGGCGGCCCCCGGCACCTCCGTGGAGGAGATCGCCGGCGTGCTGGGCTGCACCGCCGAGCTGAGCGTCGAGGCGGACGAACTGCGCCAGGGGGCCTGCGAGACGGCGCAGGGCGCCTACAGCGTGACCACCTTCGCCGCGGACCAGGGCCTGCGCTCCTGGCTGGCGGAGACCCGGACGTACGGCGGCGTCTACCTGATCGGCGACCGCTGGGTGGTCACCGGCCCGTCGGCGCAGGCCCTGACCGCCCTGCACGACCGGCTGGGCGGCACCCTCGAAACCGGTACCTCCCACGAGGGCCACTCCCCCTCGGCCGCCGACCCCTCAGCGGCCGAGCCCTCAGCGGCCGACCCCTCGGCGGCGGAGCACTCCTCCTCCGGCCACGGCCACTGACGCCCCGTCGCGCCGGATCCGGCCCCGGTGCGGCGGGGTCGGCCCCGGTGCGGCGGGGCCGGCCCGTCACCCACTCCCGCCGCTCAGCCCAGCCGCTGTGCCTCGGCCGCGGTGACCGGCTCGCCCGCCCGCACCCCGTGCAGGACGTGCGCCAGCACCTCCGCGCCCCGTACGACGCGCGGGCCGGGCCGGTTGAAGTACGCGGGCCCGTCGAGCACCCACACGTTGCCCGCGCGGACGGCCGGAAGCTCGGCCCAGCCGGGCAGCTCCGTCAGCAAGTGGCTCTCGCGCAGGGTGCGTTCGGGTGCGAATCCGCAGGGCAGCACCAGCAGCACGTCGGGCCGGGCCGCCCGGACCGCGTCCCACGTCATCGGCACGGTGTGCTCGCCGGGCGCGGCGAGCAGGGGTTCCCCGCCGGCGGCGGCGATCTGGTCCGGAACCCAGTGTCCGGCCGGCCAGAGCGGGTCGAGCCACTCCACGGTGACCACGCGCGGGCGGGGCTGCCCCGCCGTCAGCCGCTCGACCTCGTCGAGCCGCGCGCGCAGCGCGTCCCGCCGCCGCTCCGCCTCCGCGCGCACGCCGAGCAGGTCGCCGACGGTGACCAGGCACTCCAGTACGTCGTCGAGGGTGCGCGGTTCCAGGCTCAGCACGCGGGAGCCGGCGTCGAGGACGCGCACCGCGCGGGAGACCGCCGCGTAGGAGACGGCGCAGACGTCGCAGAGGTCCTGGGTGAGCACGACGTCCGGGGCGAGTGCGGCCAGCGCCCCGGTGTCGAGGGTGTAGAGGGAGGAGCCGGAGTGGGCGGCCCCGCCGACCGCGTCGGAGATCTCCCGGCTGCTGAGTTCCTCGGCCGTGAACTGCGCGCGGGTGACCACGGGTACGCCCTCCACCTCGCGCGGCGGCCAGTCGCACTCGTGGGTGCGGCCGACCAGGTCGGCGGTGAGACCGAGCTCCGCGATCATGTCGGTGGCGGCGGGCAGCAGGGAGACGATGCGCATGGCGCGACTGTAGCCCGGCGGCGGCCGACGCCCCGGGCGAGGGGGTGGGACACCGCGCACGAGGCGTCAAGAGCTGCGGCGCGTCGGCCAGTTGTCCGGAATTCTGCTCATTCGTGAGGAGCACGAGGGCCGCCCTGAGGGATGATTCGCCCGGACGCCGCGTACTCCATCGTGAACGGGAACCGCCCCTCCCTCCGAAAGGAACGGCTCTTCGTGCGCCTCAGTCCGCATCCGCGCGTACCGCGCTTCGCACCCCTGCTCGCCGCCGCCGGTCTCCTCGCCACCGCCCTGCCCCTCCTGTCCGCGAACCCGGCGTCCGCCGCCCCGGCGGATGAGTACGGTCCCCGGAAGCCCTCCTGGCACCGGTGCGACGCCGGGCAGCCCGCCACGTACGAGTGCGCGACCATCAAGGTCCCGCTCGACTACCAGCGGCCCGAGGGCCGTCGGATCGATCTCGCGATATCCCGCATCAAGACCCCGAACACGGCCAAACGGCACGGGGTGATGCTGATGAACCCGGGCGGTCCCGGCGGGACGGGCCTCGACCTGCCGCTGATGATGGAGGAGTCGATGCCGAAGGAGGTCAGGGAGCGGTACGACCTGATCGGCTTCGATCCGCGCGGGGTGGGCCGGAGTTCCCCGATCACCTGCGGCCTCACCGACTCCGAACAGAACTTCGACCGCGCCTACCGGCCGGAGACCTACGCCGCCGACGTGGCCTGGGCGCGCACCGTGGCCGACAAGTGCCGGGAGAAGGCCGGCGACGTCATCCCGTACATCACCACCCGCAACACCGCCCGCGACATGGACGCCATCCGCGCGGCGCTGGGCGAGCGCACGGTCTCCTACGTCGGCTACTCCTACGGGACCTACCTGGGCGCGGTGTACTCCCAGATGTTCCCGCGGCGGACCGACCGCTTCGTCCTCGACAGCGGGGTCGACCCCGAGCGCGCCTGGCGCGGCATGATCCAGGTGTGGGCGACCGAGGCGGAACCGGCGTTCCGGCGCTGGGCCGGATGGACGGCGGAGCGCGACGGCGAGTACCACCTGGGGACGACCGCGGACGCGGTGTCCAAGACCTTCTGGGACCTGGTGGCGCGCGCCGACCGCGAACCGATCGAGCTGGAGGGGCAGAAGCTGACGGGGGATCAGATCCGTTCGGCGCGGGGCCTGTTCTTCTCCCCGGCGACGGCGGCCCCGCTCGTGAGCGCGCTCAAGGCGGCGGCCGAGGGCGGGCCGCGGCCTCCCGGCCCGGCCGCGGCGGAGCTGATGAAGGCCCTGCGTCCCGCCGAGCCCGCCCCGGACACGGGCACCGCCGTCTTCTGGTCGGTGCTGTGCGGGGACACCGACGCCTGGCCGCGCGATCCCGAGCAGTACCGGCGGGACGCGGTGAAGGACAAGCAGCGGTACCCGCTGTACGGGGACATGGCCTCCACCATCAAGCCGTGCGCGTTCTGGGGGCGTCCGCGGGAGGCGGTGACGCCGATGAAGACCCGGGCGAACGTCCTGACCGTGCAGAACGAGTGGGACTCGCAGACCCCGCTGGTCAGCGGGCAGGGCCTGCACCGCTCGCTGAAGGGCTCGCGGATGGTGCTGGCGCTGGGCGGCGAGGGGCACGGCGTGTACCTGGCCGATCCGAGGTCCTGTGCGAACGCACCGGTCAACGCCTACCTGTCCTCGGGCCGGCTGCCGGCCGCGGACGTGACCTGCCGGACCGCGCCGGCCCCGGCCGGGCGCGAGGCGGCGCCACAGCGCCCGCTGCCGCTCCCGGCGGTGCCGCAGCGCTTCTGACCGGACCGCGCCCGGCGCGGAGCCGCCCGCCCTACGGGCTCGCGATCCCGGACCCGCGTCCGGGGCGCGCGCCCGTGGCCCGCGGGGGCGTGCCCCCGGGGCCGGGGCGGCTTCCGCGCAGCGGGGTCAGCAGCCCGGCGCCGAGGATCAGCAGGCACAGGGCACCGGCGGCCAGGCTCACCGCCGGTACCCCGTGCCGGCGGGCGAGCAGGGTCAGCACCGCCGCCCCGACCGGCCCGGAGGCGTTGTGCACCGTCCAGAACGCGGAGGTGACGCGCCCCAGCAGCGGTGCGGGGGTGATCTCCTGGCGCAGGGTCATGGAGCAGACCCCGCCGAGGGTGAGCCCGAACATGAACACCACGGACGCCCCCGCGACCACCGGCACGCTCCCGCTGACCCCGGTGACCGCGACGGCCAGGGCGATCAGCGCGACGGAGCCCAGCCAGCAGGTGCCGAAGCCCAGGGCCCGGCGCAGCCGCCCGGCCGTGAAGGCGGCGGCGACGGCGCCGAGGCCGCTGACGGCGATCACGTAGCCGAGGGTGGCCGCCGAGCGGCCGAGGTCGTGCCGGACCCGGAAGATCAGCAGGTCGGTGGCGCCCATGGTGACGAAGGTGAGCAGGGTCAGCAGGACGGTCAGGGAGCGCAGCACGGGCTGGGCCCACAGGAAGCGGAACCCGGCGAGGAACCGTTCGCGGAAGCCGCCGCCCCCGTCCGGGCGCCGTTCCCCTCCGCCGTGGCGGCCGAAGCGCACCCACCGCAGGGTGAGGGCTGAGACGGCGAAGGTGGCTCCGTCCACGGCGAGTGCCCAGCCGGCGCCGGCGCCGGTGGTGATCAGCCCGGCGGCCACCGGCCCGAGGAGGGTCCCGAAGGCGAAGGTGCTCATCAGCCGGCCGTTGGCGGCGGTCAGGTCGCGCGGCGGGACCAGGCCCGGGACGGCGGTCACGTACGCGACGTCGAACAGGGTCTTGAGGACGGCCACCGGCACGGTCAGGACGTAGAGCACCCAGATCCGCGGGGCGGTCATCCAGAGCAGGGGCAGCGCGCACAGCAGGACGGCCCGCAGCAGGTCGCACCCGATCATCAGCCGCCGCCGGTCGGTGCGGTCGACCACGGAGCCGGCGAAGGTGCCGGTGAGGATCCCGGTGGCCCCGGAGACGGCGGTGAGCAGCCCGAGCTGGCCCACGTCCCCGGTGGCGTCGAAGACAAGCAGGGGCAGCGCCAGCAGGGAGACGGAGCCGCCGAGGACGGACAGGGCCTGGCCGAGCCAGAAGACGGTGAAGTCCCTGTTCCGGCCGAGCTTCACCGGCTCGTGGTCCGGATCCGGCCCGCTGTCGCCCCCGCTCACCCGAGCAGGGCGTAGACGGTGGAGGCCTTGGCGGCGGGTTCGTGGCCGCCGACGGGGGTCAGGGTGATGTCGGCGAAGGCCATCCGCTTGCCGAGTTTGGTGATCCGTACGTCGATCAGCACGTCGGAGCCGGTGACGGGCCGCTGGAAGCTCGTCGACTGCTGGACGGTGGTCATCGGGCCGTACGCGCCGCGCGCGGCGCTGATCGCGATGACGGTGGCGGTGTCGGCGGCGGCCATCAGGGCCTGGCCGCTGAGTCCGCCGCCGTCCCGGGCGAGGGTCTCGGACCAGGGCAGCCGCAGGACGGCGTGCCGTTCGCCCGTCTCCTCGACGGTGAGGCCGAGGGCGAGGACCCAGGGGGCGAAGTTGTCGTGGAGGATCTTGTCCGCGTCTGCCGGTGTCAGCGTCACCCGGAGATTGTGGCGGCCCGGCCGGGGCCGCCACAACTCCTTTGCCCCCGGGGTGGATCAGAGGCGGGCGGCGAGCTCGGTGCCCTGGCGGATGGCCCGCTTGGCGTCGAGTTCGGCGGCCACGTCGGCCCCGCCGATCAGGTGCGCCTCGATCCCGGCGGCGCGCAGTGCCTCGTGGAGTTCGCGGCGCGGCTCCTGTCCGGTGCACAGCACGACGGTGTCGGCGGGGACCAGGTGCGGCTCGCCGTCGACGGTGATGTGCAGGCCCTCGTCGTCGATCCGCTCGTACGTCGCGCCGGCGACGGAGACCACCCCGCGGTGCTTGAGCTCCGCGCGGTGGATCCAGCCGGTGGTGGTGCCGAGGCCGGCGCCGACCTTGGTGGTCTTGCGCTGGAGGAGGGTCACCCGGCGCGGGGCCGCGGGCCGCTCGGGGGCGGTGAGCCCACCGGGGCCGGCGTACGCGGTGTCGACGCCCCAGTGCCGGAAGTAGACGGCGGGGTCCTGGGAGGCGCCCTCGCCGCTGTCGGTGAGGAACTCGGCGACGTCGAAGCCGATGCCCCCGGCGCCGACGACGGCGACGCGTTCGCCGACGGGGGCGCCGTCGCGCAGGACGTCGAGGTAGCTGACGACCCCGTCCCGCTCGACGCCCTCGATGGCGGGGGTGCGGGGGGTGACGCCGGTGGCGATGACCACCTCGTCGTAGCCGGTCAGGGTCTCGACGTCGGCGCGGGTGTCGAGGCGGACCTCGACGCCGCTCGCCGTCAGCTGCGTGCCGAAGTAGCGGATGGTCTCCTCGAACTCCTCCTTGCCCGGGATGCGGCGGGCCACGTCGAGCTGGCCGCCGATGTGGCCGGAGGCCTCGAAGAGGGTGACGGCGTGGCCGCGTCCGGCGGCGGAGACGGCGCAGGCGAGTCCGGCCGGGCCGGCGCCGACGACGGCGACGCGCTTCTTCGTGCGGGTCGGGGACAGTACGAGTTCGGTCTCGTGGCAGGCGCGCGGGTTGACCAGGCAGCTGGTGATCTTGCCGCTGAAGGTGTGGTCGAGGCAGGCCTGGTTGCAGCCGATGCAGGTGTTGATGGTCTCGGGGCTGCCGGCCGCGGCCTTGGCGACGAAGTCGGCGTCGGCGAGGAAGGGGCGGGCCAGCGAGACCAGGTCGGCGCGGCCGTCGGCGAGGATCTCCTCGGCGATCTCGGGGGTGTTGATGCGGTTGCTGGTGACGAGGGGTACGGAGACCGCGCCCATCAGCCGCTTGGTGACCCAGGTGTAGGCGCCGCGCGGGACGGAGGTGGCGATGGTGGGGATGCGGGCCTCGTGCCAGCCGATGCCGGTGTTGATGATCGTGGCGCCGGCGGCCTCGATCTCCTTGGCGAGGTGGACGACCTCGTCGAGGGTGGAGCCGCCGGGGATCAGGTCGAGCATCGAGAGGCGGTAGATGACAATGAAGTCCTCGCCGACGGCGGCGCGGGTGCGGCGGACGATCTCCAGCGGGAAGCGCACGCGGTTCTCGTAGGCGCCGCCCCAGCGGTCGGTGCGCTTGTTGGTGGCGGCGGCGATGAACTCGTTGACCAGGTAGCCCTCGGAGCCCATGATCTCGACGCCGTCGTAGCCGGCCAGCTTGGCGAGGCGGGCGGCGCGGACGAAGTCCTCGACGGTGCGCTCGACCTCGATGTCGGTCAGCTCGTTCGGGACGAAGGGGCTGATGGGGGCCTGGATCGCGCTGGGGGCGACCAGGTCCTTGTGGTAGGCGTAGCGGCCGAAGTGGAGGATCTGCATCGCGATCTTCCCGCCCTCGGCGTGCACGGCCTCGGTGATCACCCGGTGTTCGGCGGCCTCCTCCTCGGTGGTGAGGCGGGAGCCGCCCTCGAAGGGGCGGCCGGCGTCGTTGGGGGCGATGCCGCCGGTGACGATCAGACCGGCGCCGCCGCGGGCGCGCTCGGCGTAGAAGGCCGCGAGGCGCTCGAAGCCGCCCGCGTGCTCTTCGAGGCCCGTGTGCATCGAGCCCATGATCACGCGGTTCGGCAGGGTGGTGAACCCGAGGTCGAGCGGGCTCAGCAGGTGCGGGTACGGGCTCATGGGTGGGCGTCTCCTCGCGCGGGGGTGATGGACCTGTTCTAGCGAGGAGGAACCGGTTTTGCAACTAGGTGCATAACCAGGGGCGGGCCTTCGCGACCGCCGCCACCGCCGGGAGCCCGCAACCCCGGGCCCGCGCCGCCGGCCCCTGTGGCGCAGTTCACGGGCGGCCCCGGCCCGGGTAGCGTCTGCCGGATGATCGATCGGCACACCGTGACGGTGAACGGGATACGCCTGTCCTACGAGGTGTCCGGCCCTCCCGACGGCGACCCGCTGCTCCTGCTGCCCGCCCTCGGCGAAGCCGCGGGCGACTGGTCCCCCGTACGGGAGGTCCTCGACCGGGAGCGCCGGGTGTACGCCGTGGACCTGCGCGGCCACGGCCTCAGCGACCGGCCCGGCGCCTACTCCCTGGAGCTCATGCGGGACGACGTCATCGGCCTCCTCGACGCCCTCGGCCTGGACCGGGTGGACCTCATCGGCCACTCCATGGGCGGGGTCGTGGCCCACCTGGTCGCCCAGGCGCGGCCCTGGCGGGTGGTCCGGCTGGTCCTGGAGGACGCCCCCGCCCCGCTGCCCCGGGAGCCGCGCCCGCCGGTCCTCCCCGAGGGGGAGCTGCCCTTCGACCGGGAGATGGTGCTCGCGGTCCGGGCCCAGCTCGACCGGCCGGACCCCGCCTGGCTGGCGGGCCTGGGGCGGATCACCGCCCCGACCCTGGTCGTGGCGGGCGGCCCGACGAGCCACGTACCGCGGGAGAACATCGCCGAACTGGTCCGCCGCATCCCCGACGCCCGCCTGCGCACCATCCCGGTGGGACACCTGGTCCACAGCGCGGCACCCCGCGAATTCACCTCGGTGGTCACGGAGTTCCTCAGGGACCTCCCGGACGCCGAAACGGCCCGGCGCTGGCTGGCCGAGGACGGCATCACCCAGACCGGCGAGGAGACCTGGTACGACGCCGATCCCCCGGCCGCCACGCTGACCCGTGCCGATGTCGCGGAGGGCCTCGGCTGCATGGCGTTCACCGACGGGGCGCTCGACGCGGCCGGCCGGCTGCGCGTGGCCATGGGGCTGATGGAGGTGCTCGGCGACCACGTCCTGGTGACCGGGCAGATCCACCGGGCCCACACCGGCGCCGACGGCCCGCTCCCGGCGGAGGCCCTGTGGGGCGGCTACCGGCGGCGGCTGGAGGCCCGCCCGGATTGCGAGGCCCTCCTCTCCTCGCTCTGGTACACCTGGTTCGAGGACCACACGACCTCGGCGGAGGCCTTCGCCGAGGTCCTCGGCGAAGACCGCGAGCGGCTGGTGCCCGGGGCCCCGGAGCCCCTGCTGCGCCGGGCCCGCCGGGTCCTGGAGAACTCCGGCCCGGTCCCCTGGGGCGCCAAGGCCCCCACCCTCCGGGCCGCCGCCGGCGTCCCCGGGCTGCGGCACGCGGTCTTCCGCGCCCTCCTGCTCGGCTACCACGACCTCTACGGGGACCTCGACCCGGCCGAGGCGCTCGTCCTCCTCGACCGGCTCGGACTCCCGGCCGACACCACGCACGCGGCGCCGCTGCGCACCGTACTGGCCGCCGGACACCGCAACCACCGCCACGGCCCGGACATCTGGAGGGCCGCGGCGGGTACCGCCGCAGGCGCTACAGGTCGATCGAGCGGAACTCCTCCAGCACCGTGAAGCCGGCGCTGTCGTACAGCCGCATCGCGACCTCGTTGCCGCCGAAGACGTTGAGCATCATCGCCTCGTCGCCGCCCTGCCGGGTGGCCCACTCGCCGACGGCCATCGCGGCCCGGCCGTAGCCCCGGCCGCGGAACTCCTCGTAGACCTCCAGCGAGAAGCCGAAGGTCACGCCCGGCAGGAAACCGTGGTTCACCCAGCCCGTGCCGATCACCTTCCCCTCGGCCTCCATGGCGTAGAAGGCCTGGCCCGGGGTCCGGTGACCCTGAGGGAGGTAGCGGGCGAAGTCCTCGTCGGACTTCGCCCTCGCCTGCTGCGGGGTCAGCGCGCCGGACCGGACGATGTCCGCGACGTACGCGGCCTGCTCGCCGGCCAACCAGCCCGGGTACTCCTCCTCGGTGAGCGGGCGGACCGTCAGGCCCGCCGGCAGCTCGGGCCGCTCGGCCGCCGCTCGCATCATGTTCCGCCCCCGCAGGGGGTAGTCGGCGAACGCTCCCGGACCGTCCGTGAGGCGCACCTCCACCCGCTCCGCGCCGCGCTCGGCGCACCACCGCTCGGCCCACGGCCGCCCCCGCGCCGCCGTCAGGTCGTGGATCCGGCCGACGGTCGCCCCGGTTCCCCCGCCGTCCCCGTCGCTGTCGCCGCCGACCAGCTCGACCGCGATCCAGCCGGTGCCGTCCGTGGCCACCGTCCAGTCCTCGATCCCCCGCTCCGCCCGCTCCAGCAGGGCCCGGGCCAGCGGCTCCGAGCATCCTGCGGCCCGGTAGCCGGCCAGCGCCCGGGCCTCGAAGTCGGCGCGCCACACGTCCCGGTCAGGGACGATCTCTATCCCGTTCATCGGAACAGCCTACTCACGGGGGCGGCACAGGCGGACCGTGACGATCTGGAACGGGCGCAGGGTGAGGACGATGGTTCCTTCGGGGGCCGGCGCGGCCACCGCCGCGCCGTCCAGGGGGCGTTCGAGGAGGTCGCTCTCGACCGCCGCCGTGATCGGGAAGGCCGGCGTGAGGGTGGCGGTGGCGCGGCCGCCACGGGATTCGTAGAGGCGGACGATCACGTCGCCGCTGCGGTCCTCGGCCAGCTTGACCGCCTCGACGACCACCGCGTCCTCGTCCACCGTGATCAACGGGGCGACCGGGCCCGCGCCGGGGACCACCCGCTCCGGCAGGTTCAGCGCGTGCCCCTCGCGCACCGCGTCCTCGATCCGCGCGCCCGGCGCCAGCGAGAAGCGCAGGGTGTGGACGCCCTGATCGGTCTCCGGGTCCGGATAGCGCGGGGCCCGCAGGAGGGAGAGGCGGACCGTGGTGGTCTGTCCGCCGTCCGGCCGCACGTCGCGCGTCACGTCGTGGCCGTACGTGGAGTCGTTGAGGACGGCGGCGCCCCATCCCGGCTCCGCCACGTGGATCCACCGGTGCGCGCAGATCTCGAACTTGGCGGCCTCCCAGGAGGTGTTGGTGTGGGTCGCCCGGTACACGTGCCCGAACTGGGTCTCGGAGGCGGACCGTTCGGCCTTCACGTCCAGGGGGAAGGCCGCCTTGAGGAACTTCTCCGTCTCGTGCCAGTCCACCTCCGTCACCATGTCCACCGTCTTGGTCCCGGCCCGCAGGGTGACCGACTGGACCACCGACGAGCGGCCGAAGGACCGGCGGACGCGGACCGTCACCGCGTCCGGTCCGGCTTCCGCCAGCGGCGGCGCGTCCACCTCCACGAGGTCGGTGACGCTGTTGCGGTAGAAGGCGTCGATGTCCCACGCGTCCCACATGTTCGGGAAGTCGGGGTGGATCTGGAGCAGGTTCGCCGCCCCTCCGGGGGCCACCGCCTCGCGGTCCGCCTCCAGGTCGTACGCGGACACGATCAGCCCGCGCCCGTCGATCCGCACCCGCAGCCGCCCGTTGGCCAGGACGTGTCCGCCGTCGGGCCGCTCCTCCACGGTGACCGGCCGCCCCTCGCGGAGCGGCACGCCCGCGCCGCCCGCCGGGATGCCGCGCCGGGCGTGCGGGGCGCAGTTGAAGACCAGCTCGGCGACACCCTCCCCGGCCAGGGCCAGCTGCGCGGCCAGGACGATCCCGTGCAGTTCCTCCCGTACCTTCGCGTACGTCGCGCGCGCCTCGCGGTGGACCCAGGCGATGGAGGAGCCGGGCAGGATGTCGTGGAACTGGTGGAGCAGGACGGTCTTCCACAGGCGCTCCAGGTCCTCGTACGGGTAGCCGGAGCCGGGCACGCGCACGGCGGCCGTGGCGGCCCACAACTCGGCCTCGCGGAGCAGGGATTCGCTGTGCCGGTTGCCCTGTTTGGTCTTGGCCTGGGAGGTGTACGTGCCGCGGTGCAGCTCCAGGTACAGCTCGCCGGCCCAGACGGGCGCGTCCGCGTACTCGGCGTGGGCCTTCTCGAAGAAGGCGTCGGGGCGTTCCATCTCCACGCGCGGGGAACCTTCGAGGTCGCGCTGGCGGCGGGCCCGGGCCAGGTGCTCGCGGGTGGGGCCGCCACCGCCGTCTCCCCAGCCGAAGGGGGCGAGCGAGCGCGAGCCCCGGCCCTTCTCGCGGTAGTTGCGGGCGGCGTGCGCGAGCTGGGCGCCGCCGAGGTCGCTGTTGTAGGTGTCGACGGGCGGGAAGTGGGTGAAGACGCGGGTGCCGTCGATGCCCTCCCACCAGAAGGTGTGGTGGGGGAAGGCGTTGACCTGCGACCAGGAGATCTTCTGGGTCAGGAACCAGCGGGAGCCGGAGAGTTTGACGATCTGCGGCAGGGCGGCGGTGTAGCCGAAGGAGTCGGGCAGCCAGACGTTGCGCGTCTCGATGCCGAACTCGTCGAGGAAGAACTTCTTTCCGTAGAGGAACTGGCGGGCCATGGCCTCGCCGCCGACCATGTTGGTGTCGGACTCCACCCACATGCCGCCCACCGGCACGAACTGCCCGTCCGCGATCTTCTTCTTGACCCGTTCGAAGAGCTGGGGCCGGTGGGTCTTGATCCAGTCGAGCTGCTGGGCCTGCGACATGGCGAAGACGAACTCGGGGTGCTCGTCCATCAGGGCGACCATGTTGGACGCGGTCCGCGACACCTTGCGCACCGTCTCGCGCAGCGGCCACAGCCAAGCCGAGTCGATGTGGGCGTGGCCGACCGCGCTGATCCGGTGCGCGGAGGCGTTCGCGGGGGCGGCGAGCACCGCGGTGAGGCGGGAGCGGGCGGCTGCGGCCGTGCCGGGGACGTCGTCGAGGTCCACCGCGTCCAGCGCGGAGTCGAGGGCCCGCAGGATCGAGTGGCGGCGGGCGTCGGACCCGTCGAGCTGGGTCATCAGGTCGTACAGGACTTCGAGGTCCTGTACGAGTTCCCAGACCTCGGTCTCGAAGACGGCGAGGTCCATCCGGGCGATCCGGTACAGGGGCTGCTCGCCGCTGGTCAGCCGGTCGCCCTCGTACGTGGGGGCGTGGTCGACCAGGACCGGGTTGGAGGCGGCCTCGACGTACCACTCGACGCGTTCGCCACCGGCCGCCGCGTCGGCCACCCGTACCCAGTCGTTGTACGGGTTGAGCGCCTTGACCTCGCTCCCGTCGGCGCGGTGGACCAGCCCCTCGCACTGGAAGCCCGGCATCATCCGGTCGAAGCCGAGGTCGAGGACGGCCTCGACCGTACGGCCCGCCCAGTCGGCCGGTACGGAGCCGGTGACCCTGAACCAGGTGGTGCCCCAGGCCGGGCCCCACGCGTCGCCGGCGGCGCAGGGCCGGTAGGGGGCGGCCAGCGCCTCTGCGACGGGGACGGGTTCGCCCGGGGCCTCCCAGCGCTCGACGGTGAGCGGGACCGGGCGGGTGCGGACGGCGGGCTTGATGCGTTCGTGCAGGACCCGGCGGAGGCGGTGTTCGGTGATGTTGCGGTCGTCGTGCATGACGGCGGCTCCCGTGGACGGAGGGTCGGACGGCGCGGGACGGCGAACGGGCGGACCGGGTGACCTCGGCCGCCCGGTGGCCCGGGTGGTCCAGGGAACCCGGACGGGTCAGGTCTTGACCGCTCCCTCGCCCACCCCCTTGAAGAAGAAACGCTGGAGGGCGAAGAAGAGCAGCATCATCGGGAGGAACGCGGCCATCGCTCCGGCCGCGATGATCCGCTGGTCGCTGGTGGTCGTGGCGCCGGCGAGGGTCTTCAGGCCGAGCTGGAGGGTGTAGTGCTCGCTGTCGGTGAGGACCAGCAGCGGCCAGAGGAAGTCGTCCCAGGCCCCCATGAAGCTGGTGATGCAGACGACGGCGAGGGACCCCTTGGCGGCCGGGAGGAAGACCCGGGTGAAACGGGTCCACTCGCCCGCCCCGTCCAGGACCGCGGCTTCCTCGATCTCCCTGGGGACGGCCAGGAAGGCCGCGCGCATGATCATGATGTTGAGGACCGAGACCGCGCCGGGGAGCCAGACCCCGATCAGGGTGTCGACCAGGCCCATCTCGCGGACCGTGAGGAACATCGAGATCATGACGGACTCGAAGGGGAACATCAGGGTGGCCACCAGGAGGGTGAAGACCGCCTCGCGGCCCCTCCACCCGGCCCGCGAAAGGGCGTAGCCGCCCATCGCCGCGAAGAGCATGTTCGAGGTGATCGCGAGGAGTGCCACCGTGAGGGTGTTGCCCACGTACCGGAGCAGCGGGAAGGACTCGGCGACGCGGAGGTAGTTGTCGAGGGTGGGCCGGGAGGGCAGCACTCCGTCGTAGACGTTCTCGGTGCGGCCCCGGAGCGAGGTCAGGAACTGCCAGACGATCGGCCCGAGGACGACCGTGAGCATCAGCAGCAGCGTCGCGTACCGGGCGGCGAGCCCGAGCAGCCGGCGCCTGCGGGCCTCCCGGGAGGGGGCGTCCGCGCTCATTCCTCGTCCCCCTTCGACAGGCGGCGTCCCAGCAGGCTGAAGACCAGTGTCAGCAGGAACAGCAGGATCGAGAGGGCACTGGCGTAGCCGGTCTCCCCGGAGAAGCCGAGGCCGACCTGCCGGATGAGGAAGGGCAGGGTGCGGGACCCGCCGCCGGGGCCGCCGCTCTCGCCGCCCAGGATGTAGATCTCGGTGAAGACGCGCAGGGCCGAGATGGCGGAGAGGGTGCCGACCAGCAGCATCATCGGTTTCACCTGCGGGACGGTGATGCTGAAGAAGCGGCGTACGGGTCCGGCGCCGTCGAGGGCGGCCGCCTCGTAGAGGGCGGGGGGAACGTTCCCGAGAGCCGCCAGGTAGAACACCATGTAGTAGCCGAGGCCCTTCCACACCGTCACGATCATCGCGGAGACCAGCAGCATGGTGCTGTCGGTGAGGAAGGGGATCGGCCCGGAGATCACGCCGATCCGCTCGAAGACCGTGTTGACGAGCCCGTCGCTGCGCAGCACCCACTGCCAGATCAGGCCGACGACGACGGCCGAGGCGATCACCGGGGTGTAGAAGGCAGAGCGGAAGAAGCCGATGCCGGGGACCTCGGTGCGGACGAGGACCGCGAGGGCCAGCGGCAGCAGGACCAGACAGGGCACGACGACGACCAGGTAGAGCACGCTGTTGCCGGTGGCCACCCAGAAGTCGGGGTCGGCCAGGGCGCGGGTGTAGTTGCCGAAGCCGACGAAGGAGCCGCCGCGCAGGATCTGGGCGTCGGTGAAGGAGAGGACGACGGTGTTGACGAAGGGCCACAGGCTGAAGAGGACCACCATCAGCAGCCCGGGGGCGAGGAAGAGGTAGGGGGTCCACCACCTGCGGTGGGGCAGTCCCGTGTCTGCCCCGGCCGGGGTCACTTCCGCACCGTCGCGGCCAGCAGCCGGTTGGCCTCCTCCTGTGCCCTGCGCACCGCCGTCCGGGCGTCCTCCTCCCCCTTGACGGCCTTCTGCATCTCGCGCGCCACCGCGTCGCCGACCTGACTGGTCCACTCGACGGGCGTGTTCGCGTCCAGGTCGGCGGTGGCGAGCTGCCGGGCGCCGATCGCGCGGGCGAGGGTCTCGGCGTCCTTGCCGTCGCCCGCGTCGGAGAAGTACGGGTCGGCCAGGCCCTTGGCGTTGGAGGGGTAGATCGTGGCCTTCTTGGAGAACTCCACCTGGTTGGGGCCGTTGGTCACCCACTTGGCGAACTCGGCGGCGGCGTCCGGGTGCCGGGTGTCCTTCCTGATGCCGAGGGACTGGGCGTAGATGCCGATGTGGCCGAGGGTGCCGGTGACCGCGCCCGCGACGCGGGTCCGGGCGTAGACCTGGGGGGCGTTGAGCCTGATGTCCTTGACGAAGCCCGGGGAGCCGGGGCCGAAGACCAGCTTGCCGCCGCCGTAGAGCTGGTTGATGTCGTCGGCCTTCAGGAGGGACTCCTTGGGCATGGCGCCCTTGGCGTAGAGGTCCTTCATCCGCTCCGCCCACGCGACGGCCTTGTCGGTGTCGAAGGTGAAGCGGTCCCGTGAGGCGTTCAGGAGCGGGACGCCCATCTTCTGCCAGTCCCCGGGCAGCCGGCCCTTGGGGTCGGCCATGAAGGCGGAGTACCGGCCGCCGGAGCGGGCGGCGATCTGCTCGGCGTAGTCGAAGAACTGCTCGACGGTGGTGGGGGGTTTGTCCGCGTCGAGGCCCGCCTCGCGGAAGAGGTCCTGGTTGTAGGTGAGGATCTCGGGGGTCACGTACCAGGGGTAGGCGTACACGCCGTCGCCCTTGCCGGGGAGTCTGAACTGCTCCCAGGCGCCGGGGACGTAGTCCTTGGCGACGGCCGCGTCGAGCGTGGCGACGTCGGCGAGCATGCCGCGGTCGCCGAGCAGCTGGAAGGAGTCCGTGGAGAGGTTGACCACGTCGGGGAGGGCTCCGGCCTGGGCGTCGGCGACGAGCTTCTCGTTGTAGCCGTCGCCCGGGACGTCCTCCCACTTCACCTTGACGTCCGGGTACTTCCGCTCGAAGGAGTCGATGACCCCCTGGACGTATCCGGTGTACACCGGCTTGAGCTGGAGGGTGCGGAAGGTGATCTCCCCGGCCACCCTGCCGGTCTTCTCCGCCTCCTTCGTGTCCCCCGCTCCGCCGAGGCCGCAGGCGGAGAGGGAGAGGAGGGAACCGGCCACCAGCGTGGCGAGGGCCGTACGGGTCAGCTGTGAACGAGTCATCGTCGCCGCCTTCCGGGGGAGTTCCGGCCTCGCTGCCGGAACGCTCCGCCCACGCTGTCCGGAAACCGAGACCCCGTCAACGAGCCCGAAAGCCCGCTGGCCGACGGCACATACGTCCCGAAACGAGACAGGCGGCCTCGGCGATACCCTCAGACCTTCCCTGAGCACCACATCGACCTGGACTGATGCGCTTTAGTTCAAAGGCCCCGAGCGAACACATCACTTCGGCAACGGACATGATTGTGCGTCAACGTTTGACTCCTTATCGACGGTTGTCCCCGGCCGGTACTAATGCGCTTTATCCCCGGGCTCGCGAAACCCCTTTACCCGCGGGTACGGCCCGTCCGCCCGGCGCCCCGCAGGAAATGCCTTGTGCGGACCCCGCCCACCGCCTAGGTTCGTGGCCTGATCACGGCGTGTAGCTCAGCAGCAGAGCACCGGGCTTGCTTCCCGGAGGGCGCAGGGGCGGAACCTGCCACGCCGGCCATGAACGCACACGCTGACCAGCAGCTCCCGCCCCCGTCCCCGTCCGTCTCCGCTTCCCCGTCCTACGCGGCGGACCGGCTCGCCAGGGCCCTGCGGACCTCGCTCACCCACGAGGACGCGGCCACCCGCGAGCGGGCCGGGGCCCGTGCCCGCCAGTGGCGGGACGTCCTGTCCGGCATGGCAGGGGGCACCCTGTCCATCGGATCGCGGACCCCCGTCGCCACGCTGCCCGCCTGGGTCACCCCGGAAGTGGTCACCGGAGGCTTCGCGACCGGCTCGGCCGCTGCGGGCGGGCCGCTGCTGCCCCACGAGGAGGAGACCGCCCGGCGGGCCGGCGTACCGGCGACCCGGTCAGCCCTCTTCGCCCACCACCTCACCGAGGACGGCCTGCGCGAGCTGTGGTCCCTGCTCGACAGCGGCCGCTTCGAGGTGCACGCGCCCGAGGAGGCGGCACTGGCGACGGTGGCGTGGCTGGTGCGCGCCGGCCGGTTCGACTCCGCCGCCGAACTCGTGGCGGAGATAGGCCCGTTCGCCGATCGGCTGCGGTTCGCCCCGCGACCCGCCGACCGGCCGGCGCCGGGCGTCGACTGCCTGCACCGCCGCACCGCGGGCGAGGCCGCCGCCGCGCTGGCCCGCCGGCGGCCCCACCCGGGGGTGGAGGCGCAGCGCGAGGCCCTGTCCGTGTGGCGGCCGTTCGAGGACGAACTGCTCGCGCACCGGCTGGCGGTGGCCGGGCCGGACGCGCCTCCCCCGGGGTGGCGCGCCGAGGGGGCCGCGCTGCTGGCCCGGTACGCCACCCTCGCCGCCGCGCACACCCGCTGCACCAAGCACCTGAATCCGAAGTCGAACGCGGCGATCCTGCGCCGCGCCCTGGCCGAGGAGCTCGCGGGCCGCGCCCTCGCGCCCCGACTGGCCGGGCTGCTGCGGGTCGCCGTCACCTCGATGGTCGCCAAGCGCGGCGTACCCGGCTCCCCCGGGCACACCCGGCTGCGCCGGGCCCGGGCCGAGCACGCGGCGCTGCCCCCGCACCACGCGCTGGCCGCGCTGGTGCTGCGGCGGATCGCCCCGCTCGACGAGGACCGCGGCATCCCGGACGTGGAGGCGGCGGTGGCTCCCGTGAGCGGGCGCGAAGCGCGTGAGACCGGGCTGCCCGAGGGCGCGGTGGTGCCGCCGGCCGTCGCCGCCACCGTCCGCGGCGCGCTGAGCGCCCCGCTGGAGGTGCTCGTGGAGCGCGGGGTGGTGCCGTCCGCCGAGGTGCTGGCCTCGCTGGTGCCGCAGCTCGTCGCCGCGGTCACCGCCGAACGGTACGCCGACGCGCCGCTGCGGACCCTGATGGCGGCCACGTACCGCGCCTTCCGGCGCCGGCGCTCCCTGCTGCTGCTCAATCTGGAACACCAGGTGCGGATCGGGGAACTCCCCTGGGTCCGGGCCGTTTCCGGCCACCTCCGCGACGGGGCGGCCGACGGGGAGCCGGCCCGCGAGGCGCTGCGCCGGCTCGGCGAACTGGCCGTGTGCGCCTTCCCGGCCACCGTGCTGCCCAATCCGCTGGTGCGGGAGCTGGGCGAGCTTTCGCGGCGGGCGGAGCTGGGCGCGCCGTTCGTGGAGGAGCTCGCCGCCGACATCTTCACGGGGACCTTCAGCCCGAAGTTCCTCGTCGCCGCGCGGATCGCCGCCGACCTCCTCGAAGGGAGCCTGTACGCGCGCTACTACGGCATCGACTACGCGGCGGTGCGCCGGATGGCGGTCGCGCAGGCCGCCGAAAGCGCGCTGCGCGGCCACCCGGCCCGCTCCGCGCCGGAGTTCGCCGCGTTGTGCGCGCAGCGGGCGGGTACCGGAACGCCGGGCTGGTCCACGGCGGCGAACGGCACCGTGATCGAGCAGGCCCAGATCCTGACCACGCACAACCTGGCCACCCTGGCCGCGCGGGCCCGGATCGCGCCGCCGCCCGGCTGGTCGCACCTGGCGCGGGACTGCTTCGGGACGGTGTGCCGGCTGCTGGCCCGGGTGGAGGGCGACCCGCGCCCGATGTCCACGATCAAGGACGCGGCGTACGCGTGGCGGCAGATGCTGTTCCACCTCTCGCTGTGCGAAGCGGCGGAGCGGGAGGCGGTCCTGGCCTGGACGGAGGCGGAGACCGCGCGCCGTTCCGGGCACGTACGGACCCTGCTGGCCCCGGCCCTCGCCGGGCTCCGGCTGGTCGCCGACGGCGGTTCCTTCGGCGCGGACGGCACCGCCGACGCCGGCCGGGCCCGCCGGCTGCTGGGGTGGAGCACCGGCCGGCACTGGATGCGGGGCAGCAGGCTGCCGGGGTAGCCGGTTCCCCGCGGGGGCGACGGCCGGGGTCAACTCCCGTCCGGCGGGAGACGCAACCTCCGCGACGCCCGGACGGTCAACCCCGCGTACGCGGGCGTCCACCGTCCGGGTGGTCGACGCGTCCGCCGTCCCGGGGGACGGCCTGCCCGGGCGGGCGGTAACACGCGGAGCGGGCGGCCGGCAGGGGGTTCTCCACGGCCGCCCCGAACGGATCATGGGTTTTGCCTTGATCAACGCAATGTGATGCATTGATCACCCACTGCTTCCGTCTGCCCTGCTGAGGAACCCCATGCGTACGGTCCGCGAGTCGGTCCTGGACGTCCTGCGCACCCGCGGGATGACCACGGTGTTCGGGAACCCGGGCTCCACCGAACTGCCCATGCTCAAGCACTTCCCCGACGACTTCCGCTACGTACTGGGCCTGCAGGAGGCCGTCGTGGTGGGGATGGCCGACGGCTTCGCCCTCGCCTCCGGCACCACCGCCCTGGTCAACCTGCACACCGGCCCGGGGACGGGCAACGCGATGGGCGCGATCCTGAACGCCCGCGCGAACCGGACCCCGATGGTGGTGACCGCCGGCCAGCAGGTGCGCGCGATGCTCACCATGGAGGCCCTGCTGGCCAATCCGCAGTCCACCCTGCTGCCCCAGCCCGCCGTCAAGTGGGCGTACGAGCCGCCGCGCCCGGCGGACGTGGCTCCGGCCCTCGCCCGCGCGGTCCAGATCGCCGAAACCCCGCCGCGGGGGCCGGTGTTCGTCTCGCTGCCGATGGACGACTTCGACGTGGTGATCGACGAGGCCGAGGACCGGGCCGCGCAGCGGACCGCCGCCCGCACCGTCACCCACGCGGCCGTACCGTCCGCCGAGGCGGTACGGGAGCTGGCCGCCCGCCTGGCGGGCGCCCGCAGCGCCGTCCTGGTCGTCGGCAACGACGTGGACGCGGGCGGGGCCTGGGAGGCGGTCGTGGACCTGGCCGACCGCACCGGACTGCCCGTGTGGTCGGCGCCCACCGAGGGCCGGTGCGCGTTCCCCAAGTCCCACCCCCACTACCGGGGGACGCTGCCGCCCGCCATCGCGCCGCTCGCGCGCTGCCTGGAGGGCCACGACCTGGTCCTCGTCATCGGCGCTCCGGTGTTCTGCTACTACCCGTACGTCCCCGGCGCCCACCTGCCCGAGGGCACCGAGCTGGTCCAGCTCACCCGCGACGCCGAGGAGGCGGCCCGCGCCCCCGTCGGTGACGCGCTGGTCGCCGACCTGGCGCTGACCGTACGGGCACTGCTGGCGGAGCTGCCGGAGCGGCGGGCCCCCGAGGCCGCGCCGCGCATCGAGCGGGCCGTCTCCTACGCGGAGACCGACGGGGTGCTGACCCCGCTCGCCGCGATGTCGGCGATCGCCCAGGGTGCCCCCGAAAACACCCTCTGGATCAACGAATCGCCGTCCAACCTGGGCCAGTTCCACGACGCGACCCGGATCAGCACCCCCGGTTCCTTCCTCTTCACCGCGGGCGGCGGCCTGGGCTTCGGTCTCGCCGCGGCCGTCGGAGCGCAGCTCGGCGCCCCCGACCGGCCGGTGGTCTGCGTCATCGGCGACGGCTCGACCCACTACGCCGTCCAGGCTCTGTGGACCGCGGCCGCCTACCGGATCCCGGTGACCTTCGTCGTCCTGAGCAACCAGCGCTACGCCATCCTCCAGTGGTTCGCCCAGGTCGAGCGGGCCCAGGGCGCGCCCGGCCTGGAGATCCCGGGCCTGGACATCACCTCGATCGCCACGGGGTACGGCGTACCGGCCCACCGGGCGACCGGCGCGGGGGAACTCACCAAGCTCGTACGGGAGTCGGCCCTCCAGCAGGACGGCCCGGTGCTCATCGACGTGCCCGTCGCCACCGAACTCCCCTCGATGTAGTCCCGGGCTCCGAGGCCCCCGCAGTCACCAGGCAGTCACCCCGCACCGTCCCGGAAGGCCGGCATGCCCCCCACCACCGACACGCCCCTCCTGCTGTCCGCGCTCCGCTCCGAGCTCCCCGACGAGGCCCTGCTCACCGACCCGGCGGTGCTGGCGGCGCACTCCCGGGACTCCGCACCCTTCTCCGCATGCGGGACCCCGGCCGTCGTGGCCGTCCCCCGGACCGCCGAGCAGGTCGCGCACGTCATGCGCACCTCCTACGCGCTCGGCGTGCCGGTGGTGCCGCAGGGCGCCCGGACCGGGCTCGCGGGCGCCGCCAACGCGGTCGACGGCTGCATCGTGCTGTCCACGGCCGCGCTGGACCGGATCCTGTCCGTCGACCCGGCCAACCGGCTGGTGCGCTGCGAACCGGGGGTGACCACGCGCCGCCTGGCCGACGCCGTCGCCGGGCACGGGCTGACGTACCCGCCGGACCCCGCCTCCTGGGAGCACTGCACCATCGGCGGGAACATCGCCACCGGCGCGGGCGGCATCTGCTGCGTGAAGTACGGGGTCACCGCCGACTACGTCCTCGGCCTGGACCTGGTCCTCCCCGACGGCCGCCGGCTGCGCACGGGCCGGGACACCGTCAAGGGCGTCGCCGGCTACGACCTCACCCGGCTGGTCGTCGGCTCCGAGGGCACCCTGGCCGTGGTCGTCGGGGCCACCCTCGCTCTGCGGCCCGCCCGGCCGCCGGCTCTCTCCCTCCTCGCGCAGTTCCCCTCCCTCAAGGCGGCCGGCGAGGCCGTCGCCGCGATCACCGCCGCCGGGCACACCCCGTCCGCGCTGGAACTCCTCGACCGGGCCACCACGGAGGCCGTCGTGGACCTCGGCCGCCACCGGCTCCTGCGCACCGGGAGCGCCGCCACGCTGATCGTGGAGAGCGACAGCACCGACCCCTCGGCCGACCTGACCGCCATGGAGTCGCTCTGCAAGGAGGCCGGGGCCGATCACATCGCCGCCGCCGCGACCGCCGAGGAGGCCCGGGAGATCATCGAGGCGCGCCGGCTGGTCAGTCCGGCGCTCGCCGCGTACATGGCCTCCCGGGGCGGTGGGCTGACCGCGTTCATCGAGGACGTGGCGGTACCCCGGTCCGCGCTGCCGGAGCTGGTCGGGCAGATCGAGCGGATCGCCTCGCACCACCGGCTGCAGATCTTCACCCTCGGCCACGCGGGGGACGGGAACCTGCACCCCACCGTGGTCTTCGACGAGTCCGACCCGGACGAGTCGGCCCGGGCCCGGTCGGCGTACGACGACATCATGGAGGCCGGTCTGGCCCTGGGGGGCACCACCACCGGGGAACACGGCGTCGGCACCCTGAAGCGGGACTGGCTGGAGCGCGAACTGGGTCCCGTGTCCCTGGAGTTGCAGCGGGGCCTCAAGCGGCTCTTCGACCCGCGGAACCTCCTCAACCCCGGAAAGGTGGTCACCGCATGACCCAGTCCGCCGAGACCGGGACCGGAGCCGCCGGGCGCCGCCCCTCCGGAGCCCCCCGGGGCGCCGGGACCGGGTCCGCCGCGCGTCCGGCGCCCGCCCCGCTGCCCCCCGTCCGGGCGGGGCTGGCGGAGACCGTCCGCTTCGTCGCGACGCACACCCTGCCCGTGTTCGTCCGGGGCGTGGCCAACCCCCGGTTCGGGGTGATGTCCCTGTACTCCCGCGTCAACCAGCCCGCCTGGTCCAACGCGACGCTGCGCGCCCTGCGGGCCCGGCACCGCGGGGCGCCCGTCATGGTGCGGGCGCTGTCCGGCGAGATGCTGGTGCTGCTGGACCAGGCCGACGTCCGGCGGTTCTTCGAGGAGCCGGTGTCCACGCTCGCCATGGACGCGAAGGACAAGTACGACAGCCTCTCGGTGTTCGAGCCGACCGGCGTGATCTGCTCGCACGGCCCGGTGCGCGAGGACCGCAGGCGGGTCAACGACCGGGCGCTCGCCGCCGACCGGCCGGTGCACCCCTCCTGCGAGGAGTTCCGTACGGTCGTCGAGGAGGAGTGCCGGCGGCTGACCGAGCGGAGCGTCGTCGGGTTCCCGCTGTTCTGGAAGACCATGACCCGCATCTCCCGGCGGGTGGTCCTCGGCGACCAGGCCGCCGAGGACCAGGAGCTGTCCGACCGGCTCGTGACCCTGCGCGGGCACGCCAACTGGATGGGCCGCAGGCGCCCGGAGGCGGCGAAGGCGCTCTACGCCGAGGTCGAGGACAGGATCGCCCGGTACGCGGCCTCCGCGCCCGCCCACACCCTGGCGGCCCGCGCGCTGGGCGAGCCCTCCCCGGACGGCACGGACCCGCTCGGGCAGACCCACCACTGGCTGCTCGGCGTGGACCTGGCCGCACCGGTGGTGCTGCGCACCCTGTTCCTGCTGGCGCACCACCCCGCGGAGCAGGAGGCGGCGCACGCCGACGCGGTGGCCTCCGCGGAGGGGCTGCCGCGGCTGCGGGCCTGTCTGGAGGAGTCGGTCCGGCTGTACCCGATCGTCCCGGACCTGGTACGGGTCACCCGTACCGAGACCGAGTGGCGCGGGGTGCGCTACCCGGCCGGGACCAACGTCCTCGTCCCGATGGGCTTCCACCAGCGCGACCCCGGACAGGTCGACGGCGGGAACCTCTTCGCACCCGGCCGCTGGCTGGTGCCGGACGTGCACGGGGACACCCGGGTGGCCCCGTTCAGCCACGGCGGGGCCCGCTGTCCGGGCGAGCACGTCGCCCTGCTGCTGACCTCCCTGGTCTGTGCCGAGGTGCTGCGCGGCCACCGCATCACCGCGGCCCGCCCGGCCCTCGACGTGGCCCGCCCGCTGCCGGGGATCCTCGACACGGCCGCCCTCCGCCTGCGCCTCACCCGCCGCTGAACCGACCCGTGAGCCGGGGCCCGGACGCCCGCGGGCGCACCGGGCCCCAGAGAGGGAGTGCCATGCCCCCAGCCGTCCCGTCCGTCACCGAACCGGACGTCGCCTCGCTGCACGCGGTCTGCGCCGAGCTGGCCGAGGCCGCCGACGCCGTGCGGGAGGCCGCCCGGTACGCCTCCCGCGTCGCCCTGGCCCCGCGTCCGGCGCCGGCCACGGCCGGCCCCCGCCCCCGCCGCCGTCGTGGCAACCGGCGGGAGCTGGTGTCCGCGCTGACGGACCCCCGGGGCTTCGGCTGGGCCCCGCACGGCCGTCACCCGCTGGCCGGGGCGCTCTGGCTGGCCGGCGTACTGACCAGCAGGGAAAGCCTGGCGGTGAGCCTGGCCGTCGAGGGGCTCAAGGCCCGGATCCGGGCGGCGTCGGTGCGCCACCCGGAACTGCTGGAGAACCCGACCACCTCCAGGGTGCTGCGCGCCATCGACGAGGACCGCCAGGCCGAGGCGGTCCGGGTGTTCAAGACGCTGCTGACGGAGAAGGGCGCCGAGTACGCACTGGCGCTGCTGGCACCGTCCTTCGCCGACATCATGGCCTGGAACGCGCTGACCGACGAGAACCCCTTCAACGACAACGCGGGCTGGCAGATCGCCACCGGCCGCCCCCTGACCTCGGACTGCTTCCTGGGGATCAGCGCGGCGCTCTGGTCGGTGCTGGACCGGGGCGCGGGACGGGCCGAACCGCACACCGCGTCGGCCGAACTGCTGGCGGACCTCGACACCTCCGGCACCATCGTGGGCTACGTCCGCAACATCGGGCGCATCGGGACCGGCGGCCTGCTACTGGTGCAGCAGGTGGCCGGGCCGGACGGCGTGGGCCGCCACGTCGTGCAACTGGCGGGCATGGGCAAGGCGTTCAACGCGGAGAGCCCACAGGACCTGGTGGGCGCCATCGACGCGGTGGGCAGCCGCGAGACCCCGTACACCCGGGCGGTCGTCAAGGCGCTGCGCCGGCTGGTCCCCTCCGGTACGGAGGTGGCCCTGGTGGGCCACAGCCAGGGCGGGATCACCGCCATGAACCTGGCGTCGAGCCGGGACTTCAACGCCCTGTACACGGTCACGCACGTGATCGCGATCGGTTCGCCCGTCGACCACAAGCGGGCCGCCGATCCGCGGACGCGGGTGGTGTCCCTGGTCAACGAGCACGACATCGTGCCCAGCCTGGAAGGGCGTTCGGCGGTCTCCCCGTACGCGCCGCCCTCCGGGTTCACCGAGTTCACCTGGGCCGACGACACCCACGCCTTCCCGCTGTGCCACGCCGCCGAGCGGTACGCACACAACCTCGAACACGACGTCCCGCACGCGCGGGCGCACGTCGACTCCGAACTCGCCCCGTTCCGCGGCCGGGTCACCGGCACGCACCTGTTCACCCTCCACGACCGCTGAGGACCGCGATGACCGAGACCACCCCCCGGACCACCGAGCAGACAGCTCCCCCCGCGCCCCCGGGGCGGAACGGAAACACGGACGGCGGGCCGCACCCGACGCTCCCGCCCCCGGGGCCGCCCGGGGTTCTGGAACGGCTGGAGTCCGCCGCGTTCTCCCTGGTCAACCGCAGCTACGAGTGGTACGAACTACCGGCGCCGCTGGGCCTGTTGAACCTGGCGGTACTCCGCGAGGACCTGCGCCGGCACAACCTGCACGACACCTTCGGCGCGGGCGGCGAGCGCGACCGGCGCCCCACCGCGCAGCCGGCGCCGTACCGCTCGTACGACGGCTCGGGCTACGACCCGTACGACGTGGACATGGGCCGGGCCGGCACCCGGCTGGACCGCAACGCGCCGCTGCACATGGCCTTCCCCGACGGGGAGGACCTGATGGCGCCGAGCCCCCGCGAGGTCAGCCGGCAGCTGCTGGCCCGGCGCGGCTTCGTGCCGGCGCCGACGCTGAACCTGCTGGCCGCGGCGTGGATCCAGTTCCAGAACCACGGCTGGGCCAACCACGGCGACAACGAGGAGGCGGAGCCGTTCACCGTCCCGCTCGCCGCCGACGACGACTGGGAGGAGCAGGCCGGCGGCTGCCCGATGCGGGTGAACCGCACCCGTCCCGACCCGGTCTCGCACACCACGCCCGGCGCCCCGCCGACGTACGAGAACACGGTCACCCACTGGTGGGACGGTTCGCAGATCTACGGCTCGGACGAGGCCCGCTGCCGTTCGCTGCGCACCGGGGAGCACGGGCACCTGATCCTCCACGACGGCCGGCTGCCCGCCGACCCGCGGCCGGGCCTGGGCTGCCTGGACGCCACGGGCCTGAACAGCGACTACTGGGCCGGGCTCTCGCTGCTGCACACGCTCTTCGCGAAGGAGCACAACTCCATCTGCGACCTGATCCGTTCGCACCACCCCACCTGGGACGACGAGCGGCTCTTCCACACGGCCCGGCTGGTCAACACGGCCCTCATGGCGAAGATCCACACGGTGGAGTGGACCCCGGGGATCCTCGACACCCCGGTACTGCGGCACTCGATGAACGCCAACTGGCACGGCCTGCTGCCGCGTTGGGTGACGCGCCGGTTCGGCCGGATCGGCGGCGAGGCCCTGAGCGGCATCCTCGGTTCGCGGACCGACCACCACGCCGCGCCCTTCTCCATGACGGAGGAGTTCGTCTCGGCGTACCGGCTGCACCCCCTGATCCCCGACGAGATCACCGTCCGCGACCACCGGCGCGGCGAGAAGCGTGATGTCATCGGCTTCGACGACATGCAGGGGGCCACGACCCGGGACTCGGTCGACGCCTACGGGACGAGCGACCTGCTCTACACCTTCGGCGTCACGCACCCCGGCGCCCTGGTCCTGCACAACCACCCGGACGCGCTGCGCAACCTCAGGCGCCTGTCGGGCGAGCACGTCGACCTCGGGACCGTGGACATCCTGCGCGACCGCGAGCGCGGCATCCCCCGCTACAACGCCTACCGGCGGATGCTGCGCAAGCGGCCCGTCACCTCCTTCGAGGAACTCACCGGCGGCCACCCGGGCGACACCCCGCTGCTGCGGGAGCTCTACGACGGCCGGCTCGACCGGGTCGACACCCTCGTCGGGAACCTCGCCGAACCCCGCCCGGCGGGCTTCGGGTTCAGCGACACCCTCTTCCGGATCTTCATCCTGATGGCCAGCCGGCGGCTGAAGAGCGACCGCTTCTTCACCACCGACTACCGGCCGGAGGTGTACACGCCGGAGGGGCTGCGCTGGATCGACCGGAACTCGATGGTCACGGTGCTGCTGCGGCACCACCCCGAACTGGCGCCCGCGCTGGCCGGGGTGACGAACGCCTTCGCGCCCTGGAAGGAGCAGGCGTGAGCGGGCTGCCCGACCCGGCGCAGGGGCTGCGCGCCCACGCCGCCACGCTGCGCGAACGCGCCCGGCGGCTGCGCGGCGCCTGCGAGCGCCTCGACTGGAGGGGCGCGCAGGCGGACGCCTTCCGGGCCCGCGTGGACGAGCTGGCCCTGCGCTGCGACACGGCCGCCGCGGGGCTGGCCCGCTCGGCCTCCCGGCTGGACGGCCGTCCGGGAGGTGGGTGACGCCCCGCCAAGGGGCCTACTTCATGCGGTACTCGGCCTTGTCCGCGAGCTTCCCGTCCTTGAAGCAGAAGCGCAGCACGTCCTTGCCGCTGTCGCCGGTGGAGACGTACCAGGCGCAGGTGCTGCCCGCGGGCTCGGCCGGACCGCCCTCCTTGAGCGCCTCCTTGACGAAGCTCTCACCGGAGGGCAGCTTGCCGCGCACCTGGTCCTCCGGGTCGCCGACCTTGACCTCCGCGAAGACCTTCGGGTCGACCAGGGTCTTGTCGGCCACGTCCATGACCTTGGAGACGCCGAAGAGGAGCGCTGCGGCGAATCCGATCCCCACCACCAGCGCCACACCGCAGCCGATCAGACATCCCTTGCGCTGAGCCATCGCCCGTTTCCTCCGTGCCGTCGCGTTCCGGCGCGTTCCCGCCGTCGTGACGACCTTCGCAGCGGGCGGGACGTGCCCGCTGTCCCCCAAAGTCTTCGGCCGCCGCGACGATCGTCGTTCGAGGTCGGGTACCCCCGTCCGTGTATACAGGGAGGGAAGGACGATCCGGACGAACCGAGAGGAACCCACTGTGAGTGAGACCATCGAGCCCCTGATCGTCGTCGGCGTGGACGGTTCGGCCCACTCGAAGGAGGCCCTGCGCTGGGCGGTGGGCCAGGCGAGGGCGACCGGGAGCCGGGTGCACGCCGTCATGGGCTGGCAGTGGAACACCAACCCGTTCGCGGTGGGCACAGCGGAACAGGCGGAACTGGTGTCCGCCGAGGAGGGGGCGCGGCAGCGGCTGGCGGACACCGTCGCCGAGGCGGTCGGTGCCTCGCCCGGCGTCCCGGTCTTCCGCCGGGTCGAACAGGGCCCGCCGGCCCAGGTCCTGGTGGAGGCCTCCCGGGAGGCGGCGCTGACGGTGGTCGGCACGCGCGGGTACGGCGGGATCAAGGGCGCCCTGCTGGGCTCGGTGAGCCAGCAGGTCGTCCAGTACGCCGCGAGCACGGTGGTCGTCGTCCGCGACGGGCAGGAGGCCCCGTAGGGTCCGGTCGCCTGATCGGTCAGAGGTCGGCGGGGTCGGTGTTGGCACCGCACAGGACGACGGCGACGCGCTCGCCCAGGGGCCGCTCCGCGGTGCGCAGGGCCGCGAGGGCGGTGGCCGCGCCGGCCTCGACCACGATGCGGTGCTCCTCCCACAGGGCCCGGCGGGCGGCGGTGATCGCCTCGTCAGGGACCAGGACCGAGGTGGCGTTCCCGGCGCGGGCGGCGGCCAGGGCGTCGGCGGAGACCCGGGTGGCTCCGAGGGAGTCGGCGGCCACGGAGGCCACGGGGACGTCGACGGGGCGGCCCGCCTCCAGGGCGGCGTTCAGGGCGCGGCAGTGCTCCGGCTCGGCCGCGACCACCCGTACGCCGTGGGCGCGGGCGGCGGTGGCGACGCCCGCGAACAGACCGCCGCCGCCGACCGCGACGACGACGGCGTCCAGGCCGGGCAGGGCGGTCCGGATCTCCTCCAGCAGGGTTCCGGCGCCCGCGGCCACGAGGGGATGGTCATAGGCGTGGCTGCTCAGGGCTCCGCTGTCGGCGGCGAACTCGCGGCAGGCGGCCAGCGCTTCGGCGTAGCGGTCCCCGACGAGCCGTACGTCGGCGCCGTAGCCGCGCAGCCGTTCCACCTTGACGCGCGGGGCGTTGGCGGGGAGGAAGACGGTGGCGGGGACGCCGTGCGCGCGGGCCGCCCAGGCGCAGGCGAGGCCCGCGTTGCCGCCGGAGGCGATGGTGACCCCGGCGGCGGGCAGGGCGCCGGCCTCGCGGTGGGCCGCGAGGAAGTTGTGGGCGCCGCGGGCCTTGAAGGAGCCGGTGTGCTGGAGGTACTCCAGGGCGTACCAGACCCCTTCGGCGGCGGGCACGACGGCGGCGGGTCGGATCGTCCCCGCCACCCGGCGGGCGGCGGCGCGGACGGCGGCGTGGTCGAGCTGCTGTTCCATGGTCGGACTGCCTTTCAGACGACGGGCCGGGCGGCCTCGATGAGCTGGCGCAGGGCGCCGTAGTACACCTCGTGGTCGGTCAGCGGGGGCAGTACGTCGGCCAGCCCGCCGGCCAGCACCGGGAACTCGGCGGGATCCAGCGCGGCGAGCGCGGCGCGCGAGGCGGCGGTGACGGCACCCGGGTCGCGGTGGTCGACGAAGGCGGCGCTGCCCAGGGTGAGCAGGTACATGCGGCGGTAGACGGTCATCGCCTCGGCGGCGCTCATCCCGGCGGCGACGCTGTCGGCGAGGGCGGGTTCGACGAGGCGGGCCAGCAGCTGACGGCCGAGCCAGGGCCGGCCGCCGCGCAGCACGAGGAGTCCGGGGTGGGCGGTGAGCAGCCGGTAGAACGCGCCGAACCGCCGCTCGGTGGCCTCGGCCCAGTCCGTACCCGCGGGGATCTCGGGAAGCTGGGCGGCGAGGTGTTCGGTGCACAGGTCGAGCAGACCGGCGAGGTCGACGCAGCGGCGCTGGACGGTGGCGTGGGAGACGCCGAGCCGGTCGGCGAGGGCGCGGAAGCTGAGGGCCCCGGGGCCTTCCTCGTCGAGGACGCGCAGGGCGGTGAGGGCGATGGCCTCCGGCGTGGCCCGGTCCAGGGCGGTGGATGTCCTCGGCATGAGATACAGCGTATCAGCCGCTGTCACATACGTCGTATCAGCCGGTCGGCGGGCCCCGGCCACACTCCCGACTGCACCCATATTGCTGGTCATTGACGTGGAAACATCGACTTATGTTGACAGCGGGTAGTCGCACCGCTGCACTGGGCGCACGAACGCCCCCGCCGGTACGCCACCACGTCAAGGAGACCCCGTGCCGCCTCGCCTGCGCGCCTCGCTCCCCTGCCTGACCGCGGCCGCCCTGCTCACCCTCGCGCTCTGCCCCGCCCCGGCGGCGGCCGAGCCGACGGCGACCTGGGACACCCCGCTCGCCCTCACCCCGCCCATGGGGTGGAACAACTGGGCGCACTACATGTGCGACGTCGACGAGGCCACCGTGGTCGCCAACGCGGACGCGCTGGTCTCCAGCGGGCTCGCGGCCAAGGGCTACGACACGGTGACCGTCGACGACTGCTGGATGGAGAAGAGCCGCGACGCGCAGGGGAACCTGGTAGTCGACACCGCGAAGTTCCCGCACGGCATGGCCTGGCTCGGCACGTACCTGCACGGCAAGGGGCTGAAGTTCGGCATCTACGAGGACGCCGGATCCCTCACCTGCGAGCGCTACCCCGGCAGCGGCGCCCCCGAGGGCGGCGGCGCGGACCACTACGCCCGCGACGCCCGGCAGTTCGCGTCCTGGAACGTGGACTACGTGAAGATGGACGGCTGCAACCTGTGGGTGCCGCCCGGCAGGACCAAGGAGGAGGCCTACCGCGACGCCTACAACTCCGTGGCCCGGGCGCTGCGCGACAGCGGCCGCCCGATGGTGCTCTCGGCCTCCGCGCCCGCCTACTTCCAGCAGGGCGAATGGGGCGGCTCCGACTGGCACAAGGTGCTCGACTGGGTCGGCGAGACCGGCCAGCTGTGGCGCGAGGGCCGCGACATCAAGGTCTACAAGCCGTCCGCCCCCGACACCTCGCGGTGGAGCTCCGTCCTCGGCAACTACGGCTACAACCGGTGGCTCGGCCGGTACGCGGGCCCCGGCAACTGGAACGACCCCGACTTCCTGATCGCCGGCGCCCCGGGGCTGACCGACGCGGAGAGCCGCAGCCAGGTCGGGCTGTGGGCGATGATGGCGGCCCCCTTCATCCTGTCCTCGGAGGTCTCCGAACTGACCCCGGGCGGCCTGGCGGCCCTCGGCAACACCCGCCTGATCGCCCTCGACCAGGACCCGATGGGCAGGCAGGGCTCGGTCGTCTCCTCCAATGCCACCTTCGACGTACTGGTCCGGCCGCTGGCGGACGGCGACCGCGCGGTGGCCGTGCTCAACCGCTCCGGCGCCACCCGGGACGTCTCGGTACCGCTGGCCGACATCGGGCTGCGGGCCTGCGCGGTGGACGCCGAAGACCTGTGGAGCGGGCGGACCACCGCGGTCTCCGACGCCCTGACCGGGCGGCTCGCCGCACACGACACGGCGGTCTGGCGGCTCACCCCGCGCGGTTGCGCCGAGGCCGTGCCCACCGGTCAGCTCAACGGTCTCGGGGCCGCGTGCGCCGACGGGGCCAACACCAGCGGCGTCGGCGCCGTCGTCCTGGCCGGGTGCACCGCCGGAGGCGACCAGCGCTGGACCCTGGGCGGCGGCGGACGGGTGCGGCTGGACGGGAAGTGCCTGACGGCGGGCGGGGACGCGGCCGTGGAGCTCACCGACTGCGCCCCCGGGCGCCAGGCGGGGCAGAGCTGGCACCACCGGCGCGACGGGGCCCTGGTCGAGGAGACGAGCGGCCTGTGCCTGACCGCCCCGGCCGCACCCGCGACCCCGGGCACCCCGGCCGAGCGGCTGCGGCTGGCCCCCTGCGGTGACCACCGGGCCGACCAGGCCTGGTCGCTGCCGGTCTGACGGGACCCCGATGACGAAGCCGCCGCCCCGCGCCCGGCGCGGTCCACGCCCGGCGCTGCCGGTGCTGGCCCTCGTACTGCTGGCCCTCGCCGGCACGGGAGCCGCACCCGGGGCGGCGGTGTGCGGGGCCACGGTGCCGGA